>CAMBWO010000008.1 GCA_945871285.1 Pseudorhodobacter antarcticus
GCAGGGGTCACATCGGCCAGCATCATCCCCGACCGCGCCGTGCCAATCGCCCCGCCCGGATGCAGCAACAGCAACGGCCCCTGATCGGCATCCAGCGCACTCAACACCCCCAACAGCTGCGACAGCCGGTCCCGCTTCAACTCGAACTCCAGCGTCAGGGTCTGCTCGCGCAACTCGGCCTGCCGCAACGCCTCGCGCAGCGCCGCCAACCCCGCCTCATAGGCCTTGATGGTGATGGTCAGCGCGGCAACCCGGTCCTTGGCCCCCTCGGCCCCCTCCAGCGCCTGAACCGAGGCCTGCAACGCCGCCGAAGCCTGCGCCGCCGCCTGCGCCACATCGCCCGTCACCTCTTGCGCGGCGGAGGGCAGGGCCAGGACCAGCATCAGGGCGGCAGCGCGGATCATGCCAGCAGCAGGCTCCGCCCTGTCATCTCGGGCGGCAACGGCAACCCCATCAGCGCCAGCAAGGTCGGCGCAAGGTCGGCCAGACGCCCGCCCTCCCGCAACTGCGCCCCCGCAGGCCCGCCCACCAGAATAACCGGCACCGGGTTCGTGGTATGCGCCGTATGTGGCCCGCCCGTGATCGGGTCCACCATCATTTCGCAATTGCCATGATCCGCCGTCACGATCATCGCACCGCCCTTGGCCTGCAACGCCGCCAAAGCCCGGCCCAACCCGATGTCCACCGCCTCGCAGGCCTTGATCGCCGCCGGCAGCGACCCGGTATGCCCCACCATGTCGGGGTTGGCAAAGTTGACCACGATCAGGTCATAGCCCTTTTCAATCGCCGCCACCAAATGGTCGCTGACCGCGCCTGCCGACATTTCGGGCTGCAAATCATAGGTCGCCACCTTGGGCGATGGCGGCATCGCCCGGTCCTCGCCCGGAAACGACACCTCGCGCCCGCCGTTCAGGAAAAACGTGACATGCGGATACTTCTCCGTCTCGGCCAGCCGGAACTGGGTCAACCCCTGCTTGGACACCCATTCGCCAATCGTGTTGGGCAGGAACCGCTTGGGGTATGCCGATTGCATATAGGTGTTGTGGCTGTCCGAATACTCGACCATCCCCAGCAGCGCCGCCCATTGCGGCCGCGGCCCGGTGTCAAAGCCCGCAAAGCCCGGATCGGCCAGCGCCGCCAGAATCTCGCGCGCCCGGTCCGACCGGAAATTCAGGCAAAACACCCCGTCGCCATCGCGGGCGCCCGTGTAATCGCCAATCACCGTCGGCGCCAGAAACTCGTCCATCTCGCCCTTGGCAAAGCTTTGCGCCACGGCCTGCTGCGGGGTTGCCGCCACCTCGCCCGTGGCCTGCACGATCGCGCCATAGGCCCGCGCCACCCGCTCCCAGCGGTTGTCGCGGTCCAGCGCCCAATAGCGGCCAATCACCGTCGCCACCCGCGCCCCCTCCGGCAGCGACAGCATCAGCTGATCCACAAACACCCCTGCCGACCCCGGCGACACATCCCGCCCATCGGTAATGGCGTGCAGCGCAACCGGCACCCCCAGCGCCACAAGCGCCCGCACCGCCGCCAGCAGATGGTTCAAATGGCCATGCACCCCGCCATCTGACACCACGCCAATCAGATGCGCCGTCCCGCCCGAGATGCGCAATTTCCGAGCAAACTCCTGCAACCCCACATTGGTGACAAAACTGCCATCCTCGATCGCCAGATCAATCGCGCCCAGGTCCATCGCCACGACCCGCCCGGCGCCGATGTTGGTATGCCCGACCTCGGAATTGCCCATCTGCCCGGTCGGCAACCCCACATCCGGTCCAAAAGTGGTCAGCGTGGCATGCGGACAGGTCTCCCAGATGCGGTTGAAATTGGGCACATGCGCCAGGGCCGGGGCCGACACCGCCGGAATGCGGCCAATGCCCCAACCATCCAGAATGCACAGAACAACGGGTTTATGGGACATCAGGCCGCCTTTTTCAAATCACGCTGCCCACTTCTAGCGCCCCACACCGCCAAGGGCAACGCCGGGGCAGGGCCGCGCAGCCTCCGGGTCTACCCCTGTCCAAATCCCCAACTTGCGGCACTTGACCCCCGGACAAACCTTTCCACCCGGTTAACAAAATTCTCAAAATGGAACGATTTCAATAGCTTGCCAAAGCGTCCACGCGTGGACACTATCCCCCCACCGCCGCAATCGCCGCCGCCAGAATGGGCACCGTCCGCGCATTCAGCCCCGCAATATTGATCCGGCTGTCGCCCACCATATAGACGCCAAACCTGTCCCGCAGTTCCATCACCTGCGCCTCACTCAACCCCAACCGGCTGAACATCCCCCGGTGATGGGCGACAAAGTCATAGCGGTCCGAATTGGTCGCCCGCCGCAATTCATGGGCCAAGGACTGGCGCAGGCTCAGCATGTTCAACCGCACCTCCTCCAACTCGGCCTGCCAATCGGCGCGCAGGGCCGGATCGGCCAGGATCATCGTCACCAACCGCGCCCCATGATCGGGCGGAAAGCTGTAATTCTGACGGTTCAGGAACGCCAGATTGCCCTGCACCAGCGCCTTGCGGGTGGGGTCGGCCAGGGCAATCAGAATGCCCGTCCGCTCGCGGTAAATCCCGAAATTCTTGGAACAGGACGCCGCAATCAAGACCTCCGGGAAACTGGACGCAATCAACCGCGTCGCCGCCGCATCCTCCTGCAACCCATCGCCAAAACCCTGATAGGCCAGGTCCACAAACGGCACCGCCCCCCGCGCCAGCAACAGGTCAACCACCTGCGCCCACTGGCCCATATCCAGATTGGCCCCGGTCGGGTTGTGACAGCAGCCATGCAGCAACACCACATCGCCCGCGCTGACCCGCCCCAGATCCTCCAGCAGCCCCGCAAAATCAATCCCGCAGGTCGCCGCGTCGAAATAGCGATACTCGGCCGATTCCATCCCCAGATACTTGATGATCGAAGGATGGTTCGGCCAGGTCGGGTCCGACAGCCATACCTTGGCCCCCGGCGCCGACAGCTTGATCAACTCCAACGCCTGCCGGATCGCCCCGGTCCCGCCCGGCGTCGCCACGGCAGCAGCGCGACCCTCAAACCCCTCGCCCAGGATCATCGCAATCATCGCGGCGGCAAAGGCAGGCTCGCCCGCCAGACCGGTATAGGTCTTGGTCGTCTCAATCTCCCACAACTGCCGTTCGGCCGCCTTGACCGCCCGCATCACCGGCGTCAGGCCCGTCGCGTCCTTGTAGACGCCCACGCCCAGATCAATCTTGTCGGCCCGCGGGTCATCGCGGTAAAGGGCGATCAATTGCAGGATCTTGTCCTGCGGTTGCGGCTTTAGGCTCTCCAGCATCAACTATCCCTTCTCGATCGGCAAATCCTCACGCCCGCCCCAGTCCGACCACGACCCGTCATACAAGGCGTGGTCCCGGTGCCCCAACCGCTCCAGCGCCAGCGACAACACCGCCGCCGTCACCCCCGACCCGCAGGTCGTGACCGCAGGGCGTGACAGGTCCACCCCCGCCGCCTCGAACACATCGCGCAACTCCCGCGCCTCCAGCATCGTCCCGTCGGGGTTCAGCACTGCACTGAACGGCACACTCAAAGAGGCCGGAATATGCCCGCTGCGCAAACCCACCCGCGGCTCCGGCGCATCGCCCTTGAACCGGGCCGAGGAGCGGGCGTCGATGATCACCGCCGTCCCCGTCTGCGACGCCTCCAGCACCTGCATGGCCGATTTCACCAACTGGGGCTGGGGGCGCGGCGTCAGATGCGGCGCGCGCAGGTCCGGCGGCGCGTCCGTCACCGCCCGCCCCTCGGCCTGCCATTTCGGCATCCCGCCATCCAGCACGGCGACCCGGGTCAGCCCCATATGCCGGAAATTCCACCACACCCGCGCCGCCGAGAATATCCCCGCCCCGTCATAAACCACCACCTGCTGCCCATCGCCAACCCCCAGCGCCCGGACCCGTGCGGCAAACTTTTCCACCGGCGCGGCCATATGCGGCAGCGGGTTGGTCTGGTCGGTAATCTCGTCAATGTCGAAAAACTGCGCGCCGGGGACGTGCCCCGCGACATACTCTGCCTTCGCATCGCGCTTTTGCGCCGGCAGATACCACGACGCATCCAGCACCCGCACCTCGCCCAAGCGCGCGGCCAGCCACGCGGTCGAGACCAGCGTTTCAGGATCATCTGTCATACCGGCGTTCCCCCGTGTCTGAGGGCAATGCCTAACCGCTGCCCGGTTCCAGAACAAGAGCCGCCGCTTGCCGCCCCGTCCGACGGGTCCCCTACTCGCGGTGGCCGTGTTTCAGGATGCGGGCCTGCTGGATGCCCCAATCGCGCTTGGCCGAGGTTTCGCGCTTGTCGCCCTGCTTCTTGCCCTTGGCGACGCCCAGCTTCAGCTTGACCATGCCTTTATCGTTGAAATACAGCTTCATCGGCACCAGCGTCATGCCCTCGCGGCCCACGGCGTTCCACAGGCGCGACAGTTCCTTCTTGTTCACCAACAGCTTGCGGCGGCGGCGCTCGTCATGCGGGAACAGCTTGGCCTGCATATAGGGTGCGATGTAACTGTTGATCAGCCACAACTCGCCCCCCTCGACCGAGGCATAGCTTTCGGCAATGTTGCTGCCACCGATGCGCAGTGACTTGACCTCGGACCCGAACAGCATGATGCCAGCCTCCAGGTCGGATTCGATGAAGTAATCGAACCGCGCTCGACGGTTTTCGGCGATAAGTTTGGAATTGGGATCGGATTTTTCTGCCATGACCTGCCCGAGATAAGCGTCAAGCCCGGATAAGTCCAGAAGGGGGCAAGCGATGTTCATTCAGATTGCGGTGGGAAGCGGGCTGTTGGTGCTCAACATCACCGTGGCCGCCATTGCCGCCATGCTGCTCGAGGTGTTCTTTCAGTCCGCGCACCCCTGGCTCATGCGCGAACCGCACCGGCCCAAACTGGTGCTGCTGCTGGCCGGGGTGTCGATCTGGGTGCTGGGGGTGGTCACGGCCGGGGTCTGGGTCTGGGCCGCCGCCCTGTTTTCCCTCGGCGCCTTTGCCACGATCGAGGAGGCGATGCACTTCTCGCTCGCCGCCTTTACCACGCTGGGCCTGGGCGATTTGGTGCCGGTCAAGGAATGGCGCCTGCTGGCGGGGATGGAGGCGGTGAACGGTTTCCTGAACTTTGGCCTGCTGACAGCCCTCCTGGTCGAGGCGCTGCGCCAGATCCGGCTGGGCCAGGTCGAACACAGGCGCAGGCGCGAGGGGTGACGCGCCTGCGCTGCCCCCCTCAGGCCGCAAGACGCTGCGCCCGGCGGATCAAGAACGCCCGCGCCGTCGCCGCATCCAGCCGCGGAAAGAAACTGTCATCCGGATAGCGCCCGGCGCCGTCAATCACGCTGGGGCAGTGCAGCAGCACCCCCGAATGGGCAAAGATGATTTCCTCATCCGCGAACATCGGCGTGATCACCTCGACCGTGGCCCCCGGAAAGCGGTGCCGCACCAGGGGGTCCGAGGTCAGCGCCACCGCCGGCACCAGCGCATAGGGCGCGGCGCCGATCAGGGCATCGTCCAGCGTGTCCATCAGCACATGCTGGCCCGGCACCAGCATCAGATCGCTGCACGCGTCATGCGTGCCCCCCGGCACCAGGATCAGCGCGCTTTCCGCCGCCTGCGCCAGGGTCCGCCGGTCCAGCGCATGGACCCGCGCCAAACCGCCATCCAGCGTCTGCACCTTGTCCCCGATGCGCAGTGTTTCCACCGGCACCCAGCCCCGTGCCCCCTCGACCAGCGTTCCCGCCACAATTCCGCCAATAACCGGCGCGGGAACTACCGTCGGGTGCTGGCGCGAGACCAGGGTGAATTCCGTGGTGATCTTGGCAAAATCCTGCATGAACATGGGCTTGTCCTCCGAGTTAAGACTTGTGGCGGCCGCTCTGGCCATGTGCCCAATCCACACCCGAATTTCGCCATTTTTTCGACGCGGCCAAGACATGATCGCGGCATTGTTTCGATTTGATTTACAATTAGGGTCATCGCTCCCTCTAATGGCGCAGGTGTGGTCCAGATTAATCTGGTGTTAAGCAACAATCCCCGGCCTGAATTTTGATTCGCCTCTGCCACCTGGCACAAGGACTCACCTCCATCAAAATGATGTCGGCAGGACGGTGCAAACCGGTCTCCGGCGCGGCGAGGGAGGATCGCGTCAGTTAAAAACTGTCTAAAATCATATGCTTCAGCAGAGTCCATGACGGGCGACGCCCCCTCGCACGCCTGGAAATCACAATCATCCTTGACGTTACAACCGCACAAGGCCTGACGCCAACCGGTGCAGGCTTGCTATTTTCGACGGCTTTTGTTCTAATCTTGTCGGGATTGTGGTCTAATTTTGACGATCCGGCCATTTTTCGCATAATCACAAGGGGATTTCAGAATGAAAAGCGCCAAATTGAAGATCGGTCCGCAGTCGCTGCTGCCCGGTCCGCATCAGGTTGGGTCCGAAAAGGGCACCGACAAGGCGGATGTCTTTATCGGAACCAATTTCAAGGACCGCTTCGACGGCGGACAAGGGGCGGATTTCATTTCGGGTGGAAACGGCTCGGACGTGCTGGAGGGTGGCAGCGGCAAGGACACGCTGATTGGCGGCAATGGCGATGATATCCTGCGCGGCGGGACCGGTGACGACACTTTTGTGTTTCTGACCGCCGCCGAATGCAGCGCCGCGGGCGCTCTGGTCGACCGGATCACCGATTTCCAAAGCGGCCAGGACAAGATCGACCTGTCGGCCTTCATGGCGGGCGGCCAGTTCAACGGCACGGGCCCGCTGGTGGCGGGCGAAGGCCCGCAGGTCAGCTATGACCGGGCCAACGCGATGCTGCTGGGCGATGCGAACGGCGACGGCGTGGCGGATTTCCGCATCTATCTGAACACCGCGCCCACCGTTGTCGCCAGCGACTTTCTGTTCTGACCCGGTAGGGAAGATGGGCAAACGGGCGCTTTGCCACGGCAAAGCGCCCTAACTGCCCATCCTACAAGTCGCGCCCAACCTACAAGTCACGCTTGGTCAGCAAGATGACACCGCAGGCGACAATGATCGCAGACCCGGCCAATGTGGCGGCATCGGGCCGTTCGCCAAAGACCCCGACCCCCAACACCACCGCGAACACCAGTCGCGCATAGCGGAACGGGGTGACACTGCCGACCGCCCCGGTGCGCATGGCTTGGGTCAGGGCGGCATAGGCCAGAATGCCAAACAGCGACGCCCCGGCCAGCAGACCCCATGCGGCGGGTGACGGCAGGGCGACCCGCCCGGTCACGGCCAGAATGATTGCCCCCGACAGCGCCAGCATGATGAACCCCGTCACCCCCAACTGCGCATTGGACAGCGTCAGCGGCGCCGCCCTCGTCGCCAGATCGCGCCCGGCAAAGCCCACCATGGCGACCAGCGCCAGCAGGGACAGCGCCGAAAACCCCTCCAGCCCCGGCCGCAGGATGATCAGCACGCCCACAAAACCCAGCACGATCAGCGCCCACCGCCGCCAGCTGATGCTTTCCCCAAAGATCAGCGCCGCCCCCAGCACCACCACCAGCGGCGTCGCCTGCAAGATGGCCGAGGCGGTTGAGATTGGCGTCAGCGCAATCGCCAGGGCATAAAACAGCCGCCCGACAATCTCGAACCCCGACCGCAGGGCCATGGTGCGTGACACGATGCTGCGGGGCAGGGGGGCGGCCCCGGCGCGCAGGGCGACAACCGAAAACACCCCCACGCCCGCCAGCCCCAGGATCACCAGCGCCAGCCCGACGGCCACCTCTTGCGTGGCGGCCTTCAGGAACGCATCCTCGACCGCAAACCCCGCCATGGCCGCGACCATGAACAGGCTGCCGCGCAGGTTTGCCGACCCGGTCATGCGCCGTGCCTTTCATATTGGACCAAATATCCCCGCCGGAGGCATCCGAAGGAACAGCAAGAGCCTCTGGCGGGGATATTGAAACCAATGTGAAAGGCCACGTCCTCAGATCAGCCCGGCGTGCTGCATCGCGGCCTTGATCCGGGCCTTGGTGCCGTCGGTCAGCGTGACCAGGGGCAGGCGCACCTCCTGCGAACAGCGGCCCAGCAGGGACAGGCCGTATTTCGCCCCCGCCAGACCCGGCTCGATGAAGATCGCCTCATGCAGCGGCATCAGACGGTCCTGATACTCCAGCGCCTTGGCATAGTCGCCCGCCAGCGTGGCCGCCTGGAACTCGGCGCACAGGCGTGGGGCGACGTTGGCGGTGACGGAAATGCACCCTGTCCCGCCATGGGCGTTGAACCCCAGCGCCGTGGCATCCTCGCCCGACAGCTGGATGAAATCGGCACCGCAGCTGGCGCGCTGCATCGACACGCGTTCGATCTTGCCCGTGGCATCCTTGACACCGATAATGCGGGGCAGGCGCGCAAGCGTGCCCATCGTCTCGGGCGTCATGTCCACCACCGACCGACCGGGGATGTTGTAAATGATGATCGGCAGGGTGCAGCAGTCATGCAGCGCGGTGTAATGGGCAATCATGCCCGCTTGCGTCGGCTTGTTGTAATAGGGTGTCACAATCAGGGCGGCATCGGCGCCCACCTTCTGGGCGTGCTGGATCAGCTCGATCCCCTCGGACGTGTTGTTGGACCCAGCCCCGGCAATCACCGGCACCCGGCCCGCCGCGATGCGCACCACCTCCTCGACGACCTGCCGGTGCTCGGCATGGCTCAGGGTCGGGCTCTCGCCCGTCGTGCCCACGGGGACCAGCCCGCTGGACCCTTCGGCGATCTGCCAATCGACCAGCTGTTTCAGCGTCGCCAGATCCAGCTTGCCGTCCTTGAACGGCGTTACCAGGGCGGGAATGGACCCTTTGATCATGGCGTGTCTCCTCTTGCGTGCGGGTTGTGCTAGCGCTCATACCCGCGCGCGAAAGGTTTGCCAAGCTTCGGCAAGGGGGTGCTGATCACCGGGATTTGGGTTGTGATGACCCGGCGGTTCGGGCAGACAAACCGTATGATCCGATTTGCCCCCCTCCGCCTGATTGCGCTGGTGTTGTGCCTTGCGCTGCCCGCCCCCCTTCGCGCCGACGAGGCAGAAGAGATTGCCGCGCTGCAAACCGCAATGGCCCATGTTGGCGCGCAGCGGTGGGACGCGGCCCGCGCCACAGGCGCCCTGGCCGGTCCGATCGGTGCCGCTATCGTGGAATGGAGCCGCCTGCGCGCCGCCCAGGGCCTGTTGGGCGACTACGAATCCTTCCTTGAACGCCACCCCGACTGGCCCGGCCTGCCCCTGCTGAAAGAAAAGGGCGAGGTGGCCGTCGCCCGCTCGCAGGACCCCGCCCGCATCATCGCCTATTTCGGTGACGACAATCCCCGCACCGGCACAGGCTCCCTTGCCCTGATCCGCGCCCAGACCACCCTTGGGCGCCATGCCGAGGCCGAGGCCGAGGCGCTGCGTGGCTGGACCACCCTGAAATTCACCGCCGCCGAGCAGACCGACCTGCTGCTCCGCCAGGGCGATGCCCTGAAGGTCGCACATGAGGTGCGGCTGGACCGCATCCTGTGGGACGGCGACCGCGCAGACGAGGGTCAGCGGATGCTTCCCCTCGTCTCCAAGGGCTGGGCCGCCCTCGCCACCGCCCGCATGGGCCTGCGCGCCGACAAGGGCGGCGTCAGCGCCCTGCTCAATGCCGTGCCCGATGCGCTGAAGGGCGACCCCGGCCTTGCCTATGAACGCTTTCTCTACCGGATGCGCCGCGACAACTATGCCGACGCCGCCGCCCTCATCATCGAACGCGCGGGCGCCTTGGGCGACCCCGCCCCTTGGGCTGAACGCCGCGCCCTGCTGGCCCGCTATCTGATGCGCAACGACGCCCCCCGCGATGCCTACCGCGTCGCCTCGACCCACGGGCTGACCGCAGGGGCCGACTATGGCGATCTGGAGTTTCTGTCGGGCTATATCGCCCTGCGCAAACTGAACGACCCCGCCCGCGCCCTGCAACATTTTGCCCATCTGCAAAGCGCCACTGCCACGCCCATCAGCCAGGCCCGCGCCTTTTACTGGACCGCCCGCGCCCAGTCCGCCCTGGGCGATGACGCCAAGGCCACCGCCGCCTACGCCCAAGCCGCCCGGTTCCAGACCTCCTACTACGGGCTTCTTGCCGCCGAAAAGCTGGGCCTGACGCTTGATCCCGCTGTCATCGCGAACACCCCCCCGGCGGGTGACTGGAAAACCGCCTCCTTCACCCGCTCCTCGGTGTTCGAGGCCGCCCGCCTCCTCTACCGCGCCGACCAGCACGCCATGTCGGCCCGCTTCATGCTGCACCTGGGCGAAAGCCTGTCGGACGCGGAGTTTGAACTCCTCTCCGAATACGCCCTCCAGGCCGGTCACACCCGCACCGCCGTTCTCATCGCCAAGGCAGCCATCGACCGCGGCCTGCTGTTCGCCCGCCCCTATTTCCCCGTGCCCGATAGCGTCCCCGATGGCCTTGCCGTCAGCCGCGCCCTCGCCCTCTCCATCGCCCGCCGCGAAAGCGAGTTCGACCCCAAGGCCCGCTCCTCGGCCAATGCCCTTGGCCTGATGCAGGTCCTGCCCGAAACCGCCAAACGCATGGCCGCCGAACTAGGGCTGGACTATTCCGTGGGCCGGCTCACCTCCGACCCCGCCTTCAACGTCCGCATCGGCGCGGGTTATCTGCGCAAGATGGCCGATGAATTCGGCCCCTCCATCGCGCTCATTGCCTCGGGCTATAACGCCGGCCCCGGCCGCCCCCGGTCCTGGATCGCCGCTTACGGCGACCCGCGCCTGCCCTCGGTCGATGTGGTGGATTGGGTGGAAAACATCCCCTTTGGCGAAACCCGCACCTATGTGATGCGGGTCGTCGAAGGCGTGGTGATCTACCGCGCCAAACTGAAAGGCGCGGTCGGCCCGGTGCGCATCACCGCAGAACTGACGGGGCGCTAGGCATTACCGGGCGAACGCCGCCGCATCCCGTGGGTGACATTCTGCAATCGAACGCGTGGACCCTATCGCAGTTCCATGCCCTCGGGCCAGGTCATCAGGCTGTTCAGCGTGATCGACCGGGTCTCGGCCGGGGCAAGATCAAACTCCCACGCCAAGACCCCGCGTTTGCCATCGACATCGGTTTCTGTTGCGGCAGGGTCGGCCGACCAGGTGATCTCCAACGCCTCCTGCTCGGAATAGGGCACCTGGTCCAGCACCCGCACCGGCCAGACCTCGCCGGTCAGGTTTTCCACCTCCAGCACCGCCTGCTCCTCGATCTGGGTCGAGGATGTGATGAACCCCCGGTCCCCCTTGGCCCGCAACGGCTCGTCCCGGGTCAGGGTGATGCCATCAATCGCGCCAAAGCCCAGGTCAAACTCGGCCCCCGGCGCGATGCTGTCCATCTCGACCATCCCCGTCAGCGCCCCGTCGCGGTAAAGATAGGCCTCGCCCGGCAACAGGATCTCGGCCCCGCTGTTGACCACCCGCGCCACCACAAAGGCCGTCGCATCATAGCGCGGCACCGCCTGCGCCACGACCTTGGCCGCGAAATTCAACTCATCCAGCGCCAACCGCAGATTCTCGACCCCCGAGGCCAGATCCACTGGGGTGGGATAGTCATAAATCACGGTATCGCCCTGATAGCTCATCGCCGCCGTCATCACGACCGCCGCCGCCTCCACCGGCATCGGCTCCTCCATCGCCGCCGCATCCGACATCTTTGACATTTCCGGCTCCGGCTCGGCAATCCGCCGCAGATTGGGCTGCAACCGCGTCGGCTCCGACTGCTCCGTGGGGCGCGCCGTCGACAGGGTCAGGTCCACGCCCGTCCAATCCTCGCCGGAATACTGGCTGACCAGCACCCCCCGCTGCACCGTCACCACGCCCGCCTTGCGGTCCAGCGCCATGTCATAGATCGGCGCCCAGCCCGCATCAAAGACCGAATGCGTCACCACGAGATGCCCCTCGCCGCCCTTGGAGGTCACCGTCACCGCCAGGGCGACATAGTCGTCATCCGCCTGCGACACCGACTGCAACGCCGCCTGCGCCCGGTCCAGCGCCCTTTGCGCCTCCTTCACCTCGCCCTCTGCGGCGGGCAAACCCGCCTCTGCCGCCAGGGCCGCCAGCCGCGCCGTCAAAACCTCGGTCCCGATCATCTGCGACACCGCCGACAGACCCTCGGCCGTCGACCCGGTGCCGTCCATCTTGACCCCGGTCAGAAAGGCAATCTGCGCCTGCTGGGCCTCAACCTCCGCCTTGATCCCGGCCACCCGGCCCTGCGCCCCGTGCAGCGCCACGCGTGCCAGCTTGACCTCACCCTCGGCGGCCAGCATCTGCGGCGACTTGGGGTCCACCCGTGGCGGCAGACGATCTTCGCGCAGGGTGAACGGGCCCAGTTCGGTATCGCCGGATGTCACGCGCAACAGTTGCGGCTCGGCCGATCCGGGCATGTCGCTGACCAGAACCTCATGCTGCCCCGCCGGGGCGGCGAACGTCACCTCCCGCGTGATCATCGCGCCCTGCGGATAGATCGTCACCGCCGTCACCCGGCTTGTCGCAACGATCGTATCGGCCAAAGCCGCCTCCGGAAACAATAGCGCACAGCAAACCAGAACCCGCATCGCAACCTCCTGAAACCTGCCCCGACCCTACGCTGGCACCCCAAGCCTGTGAAGCCCCCTCCGATTTGCCCTTTTGCAAATAGGCCCGCAGGCACCTTGCCCCAAACACCCCGCCCTGCCAGATTGCCGCCAAAGGATGCCGCCATGAAAACTCCCGACGCGCTGAAATCGACCGCCAGCCTGCCCCATGTCACCCATGCCAAAGGCAGCTATCTGTGGGATGCCACGGGCAAGCAATACATCGACGGTTCCGGCGGCCCCGCCGTCTATTGCCTCGGCCACGCCCACCCCGAGGTCAACGCCGCCGTCACCGCCCAGATGGCCGACATCGCCCATGGCTACCGCTACAACTTCACCACCACCGCGCTGAACGACCTGACCGACATCATCCGCACCCGCTGTGGCGGCACCCTGACCGAAATGGTCTATGTGACCTCCGGGTCCGAGGCGGTGGAAAGCTGCCTGAAAATCGCCTTGCAATATCAAACCGCCATCGGCCAGAAATCCCGCCGCCGCTTCATCTCGCGCCAGCGGTCCTGGCATGGCAACACCCTGGGTGCCCTTGGCCTGTCCGGTTTTTCGGAACGGACCGAGGCCTATGAGGGCGCTTTCATCCCCTCCATCAAACTCTCTCCCGCCAACACCTACCGCCCCATCCCCGGCGCAACGGCCGAAACCACAGCCGAGGCCTGCGCCGCCGAACTGGAACAGGCCATCCTCGCCCACGGCCCCGAAACCATCGCCGCCTTCGTCTTTGAACCCGTCGTGGGGGCCGCAGGCGGCTGCGTGCCCGCGCCCGACGGCTATGCCAAACGCGTCCGCGACATCTGCACCCGCTACGGCGTGCTGATGATCGCGGATGAGGTGATGTGTGGCGCCGGCCGCACCGGCCCCTGGCGCGCCCTCGCCCATGACGGGGTTGAGCCCGACATCATGTCCGTCGCCAAAGGCCTCGCCGCAGGCTATGTTCCCTTGGGCGCGGCCATCTGCACGACCGCCGTTTGGGAGGCAATCCGCGCCCGCGACGGCGCTTTCGGCACGGGCCACACTTTTACAGGCCACACCGCCGCCTGCGCCGCAGGGGTCGCCGTGCAGACCATCATCACCCGCGACGGATTGCTGGACCGCGTCACCGCCAACGGCCCCCGCCTGCACGCCATGCTGGCCGATGCCCTGAGCGGCGTCGATGCCGTGGGCGACATCCGCGGTCGCGGCCATTTCCTGTGTGCCGAACTGGTCGCCAACCGGGCCACCAGACAACCCTTCGACCCCGCCCTGAAACTGTTCCTGAAAATCCGGGCCCAAGCGATGCAAAACGGCCTGATCTGCTATCCCGTCGGCGGCAATGTCGACGGCACCGCCGGTGACATTGTCATCCTCGCCCCGCCCTACACCTGCACCGACGATGAACTGACCGAGATCATCGACAAGACCGCCACCTCGATCCGTCAGGTGCTGCGCGCCGAGGGGCTTGGCTGACCCTTCACCAAAGCTTGATCCCGCATCCCCCCCGATCGCGCTATGCTGCCCCAAACCGCAGGAGACGCCCCATGCCCCCCACCGCCCTGACCCTGATTGCGGCCGTCTTTGGCCTGCTCTCTGTCCTTGCCACCCCGCTTCTCGCCGCCGGAACCGATGACGGCACCGCCGACGCCTCGACCACCGCCGCGGCCTATGACGAGGCCAAGGCCATGGTGGACGGCGGCAATTTCGTCGCCGCCCTGCCCGCGCTTCTGGCGATCACCGCCGAGGATGCCGGCAACGCCGACGCCTGGAACCTGCTGGGCTACACACACCGCAACCTCGGCCAGATGGAGGAATCCTCGGCCGCCTATCTGCGGGTCCTGACCCTCAACCCCGACCATCTGGGCGCCTTGGAATATCAGGGCGAGTTGTTCTTGCAAACCGGCCAGCCCGATCTGGCCCGCGCCAACCTTGAACGGCTCAAGTCCCTCTGCGGCACCTGTGAAGAGGCCGAGGATCTGGAACAGGCCATCAGCGCCGCCGGGGCGTGACATCTCCTTGCCAAGTGTCCACGCGTGGACGTTTGGCGAAACCATTTAGACTCAACGAGTTGCCATTTTTCATTCATGAAGTGGAAAGGTTTGTCCAGCCTTCGCCGGGACCATTGGGCGCTGTATAACAGACCCAAGGAGAGGTGCGTGAAATCACGCACCCTACCCTTGCCTTTCCAGCTGGTTAATTTCCAGATGCTAACCCATTGATTTTGTGACGTTTGGCCATATGTCCAGATCTGGACGGCGGGCCGGTGGCGGAAACCCTTTGTTCAGGGTGTTGCCTTAGCCTTGGGGGCAGACCGCACAGGAGCAAGAATGCCCGTTCTCGACCTATCCCCGCTGCCGCCCTCGGCCTGTCTTGGCCCGTCGTTGATTTTGCACCGGGCCTATGCCGGCCAGGATCTGGGGGCACTGACCGCCAGCCTGATTGCCCGCGCCCTGGCGCCGGACCCTGATCCCGGCGCGGTGGTCGATCTGGCGACTTTGCTCTTGGCCAAGGGGGGCGCGTTGGCATCGGAGGGGCACAGGTTGCTGCGGCAGGCGACGGCGCTGCAGCCCAGTTTCCGCATCACCCATGGCACGGGGCGCGGGTTGCGGGTTTTGGCGATTGTGACGGCGGGGGATTTAATGGCGAATACGCCGGTGGATTTTCTGCTGAACGGGTCGGATTGCACGCTGATCCTGCACCATGTGACGGCCGATACCCAGCGGCTGGACCTGCCGCCGCATGACGTGGCGATGCTGTCGATTGGCTGCTCGGACCAGAACGCGGCGGTCTTGGCCCATGTCGGGCGGTTGCTGGCGGGGCATCGGGGGCCGGTGCTGAACCGCGAGGCGGGGCGGATTGCGCGGCTGACGCGGGATCACGTGTCCCGCTTGCTGGCTGGTCAGCCCTCGATCCTGGCCCCCCGGACGCGGCGGATGCGGCGGGGCGCGCTGCGGGTTGATGCGTTTCCGGTGATCTTGCGGCCGGTCGGGTCGCATGCGGGGCAGGGGTTGGGTCTGGTGCGCAACAGAACCGAGTTGGCGCTGTGGCTGGCGCAGAACCCGGCGGCGGAGGTGTTTGTGGCCCCCTTTGTCGACTATCGCGGGGCGGACGGGATGTATGCCAAGCAGCGGGTCGTGCTGATTGGCGGGCGGCCCTATGCCAGCCATATGGCGACATCGGCGCATTGGATGGTGCATTATCTGAACGCCGACATGGCGGCGCATCCCGCGCGGCGGGCGGCAGAGGCGGCGTGGATGGCGGGGTTTGACGATGGCTTTGCCCGGCGGCACGCGCAGGCCTTTGCCGCGCTGCACCGGAGTGTCGGCCTGGATTACTTTGGCATCGACTGCGCCGAGGCGCCGGATGGGCGGTTGCTGGTGTTCGAGGTGGACACGGCGATGATCGTGCATGACATGGATGATGCCGATCTGTTCCCCTATAAACAGCCCGCGATGCGGCGGCTGTTTGACGGGTTTCTGGCCCATGCCGCGGCTGTCAGACGGGCATGAAGCCGCGCGCCGGGTCGTAATGTTCCAACGCGCCCTCGCCGGTGTTGTTCCACAGCCCGTGCAGCGTCAGCCGGTCATCGGCCACGGCAGAGGCGACGAAGGGAAAGGTCATCAGGTTTTCCAGCGACACCAGCACCGCCTGCTTTTCCAACGCAGGCACCTGCAATTCGGCCGCAAGGCCGGCCACGCGGTCATAGCCCGGGCGCAGGATATCCATCCAGCGGCCGACGAACGAGGTCTTTTCCTCAAGCTGCGGGGCGGCACCCGAGCACATGTCGTGACAGCCCTTGACCCCGCCGCAGTTGGAATGGCCCAGCACGACGATATGTGCGACCCCCAGCGAGGTGACGGCATATTCGACCGCGGCCGAGGTGCCATGCCGTTCACCGTCGGGGTTGTAGGGCGGGACGAGGTTGGCGACATTGCGGTGGATGAAGAACTCGCCCTCATCCGCACCAAAGATCGAGGTGACATGGACCCGGCTGTCACAGCAGGAAATCACCATGGCGCGGGGGTGCTGGCCGCTGGCGGCCAGGCGGCGATACCAGGCCTTGTTTTCCTGATAGGCGGTGGCCCGCCAGCCGTGAAAACGTTGGACGAGGTAGGACGGCAGGGGGCGGGCATGTTCCATGGGATGCTTTTAACCTGTTGGCTGACCTCATGCAATCGCAGCAAATTGGAGGGGTTTCGCGGGGGAGGTGCAACGAAATCTTCAGCATGGGGGCGCAGATTTGGCCTTGGGTGTGTATTGGAGGTTGGGTGATGTCTGCAGGCAATGTGGTGGTGCTGCGCCCGAAGGAACGGGTGCAACAGGATGCCGAGCCGATCGCGACGATTTACCGAAATCTGGGGGCGGCCTCGGCCGAACAGGTGGTGACGCGGGCGCTGACGGAACTGGCGTTGACGATGGCGGGTCTGGCCAGCCAGATCCGGGCGCATGATCTGAATGATGTGGACCGCCAGTTGCGGCGGCTGCAGCGGATGAGCGAGAATCTGGGCATGGTCAGTCTGGGCCTGATTGCGGGCGATGTGCGCTGTTGTCTGCAAGCCAGCAATGTGACGGCCTTTTCGGCCGTCTGGGCGCGGTTGTTGCGGGTGGCGGAGCGGTCGCTGGCGACGGATCGGGAGTTGCTGGGGCAGACGCAGATTTGAACGGGGGGGGAAGATGGGCAGGTTTGCATTTTCAAGAAAATGCAAACTTACCCCCGCTTCGCCAAGCGAAGCGGAGGACTGCCCATCCTACAAGTCACTTTTGTGATTTATGTTGGCGCGATGGTGATCTAGGTTTCGGGCAAATCGAAAGGATGCCCGATGACCCACCCAAGTTTTGCCGACACCGATGCTGCCGCCCGCACCCTGACCGTGGTTCGGGCCGAGGGGCTGGCCGATTGGCTGGCGGGCCAGCCCGCGCCGGTGCAGGCCTGGCTGAAGGGCACGGGGTTTGAGGCGGGTCTGGGTGAGGTGCGCCTGCTGGCCGGGCCGGATGGCGCGGTGCAGGGGGCGGTGGCCGGATTTGGCACGGCCAAGGCACGGGCGCGGTTGCGCTTTGGTCTGGCGCGGGCGGTTGCTGCCCTGCCCGCGGGCAACTGGCGGCTGGACGGTGATCTGACGGCGGCCGAGCGGCGCGAGGCGGCGTTGGGCTGGCTGCTGTCGCAGTATCGGTTTGACCGGTATCGCGCCGCCAAGTCCGGTGAGGCGGCCCTGCTGGTGCCCGAGGGGGTGGACGGAACGCGGCTGCTGGCCATGGCCGAAGGCGAGTTCCTGACGCGGGATCTGATCAACACGCCTGCCTCTGACATGGGACCGGCCGAGTTGGAGGATGCCTTTCTGACGCTGGCCGGGCAGTTCGGGGCAAGCACGGTGGTCATCCGGGGCGATGACCTGCTGGCGCAGAACTTTCCGTTGATCCATGCCGTCGGCCGCGCCTCGGTGCGGGCGCCGCGGTTGTTGGAGATGCGGTGGGGTGATGCGGGTCCGGCGCTGACGCTGGTCGGCAAGGGTGTGTGTTTTGACACCGGGGGGCTGGATATCAAGCCCGCCAGTGGCATGCAGCTGATGAAAAAGGACATGGGCGGCGCGGCCACCGTGATGGGGCTGGCGCATATGATCATGGCGCTGGGGCTGCCGGTGCGGCTGCGCGTGCTGGTGCCGGCGGTGGAAAACAGCATCAGCGGCAATGCGCTGCGGCCCAAGGACATCCTGCGGTCGCGCAAGGGCCTGACGGTCGAGGTCAATGATACCGATGCCGAGGGGCGGCTGGTTCTGGGCGACGCGCTGGCCTATGCCTGCGAGGAGCCTGCCGATTTCGTGGTGTCGATGGCCACGCTGACCGGGGCGGCGCGGGTGGCGGTGGGGCCGGATCTGGCGCCCTATTACTGCGACGATGCCGAGGTCGTGGCGGCGCTGGAGGTTGGGGCCGTGGCGGGGTTTGATCCGGTCTGGCGGCTGCCCTTCCATGACGCCTATGAATCGGTGATCGAGCCGGGGATTGCTGATCTGGACAATGCGCCGGGCTATGGCTTTGCCGGGTCGGTGACGGCGGCGCTGTTCCTGCGGCGGTTCGTCGACGGGCCGCGCTATCTGCATTTCGACATTTACGGCCATACGCCGGCCGATCAGCCCGGTCGACCCAAGGGCGGCGTGGGGCAGGGGGCGCGGGCGGTGCTGGGCGCGCTGCCGGCGGTGTTGGGGCTGTGAGCCGGGACCGCCGGGTGTGGCCCGCGACGGCACGGGCGGCGCATGCGTCGTTGCGGGGGCAGGTCGAGGGGGTGGCCTTCACCGAAGGCGAGGCGATGCAGGTGGGCGCTGGCCTGGTCGATCTGTTGCGCACGCCAGACGGGCCGCGCGAGCGGCAGCTGTGCCGGGGCGAAGGCTTTACCGTGATTGACCGGGTTGGCGGCCATGTCTTTGGCTTTGCCGCCAAGGACGGCTATTGCGGCTGGCTGCGGGAGGGGTGTCTGACGGCGCGGCAAGAGGTGACGCATTGGGTCAATTCAACGGGCACCCATGTCTATGCCGAACCCAAGGCGCAGGCAGGGTGCGACGTGCTGCCGATGGGAGCGCGGGTGCAGCTGATCGGGACGGTGGGAAAGTTTGCCGAGGTTGTCGGCGGGTTCGTGCCCCGGTCGCATCTGCGGGCGCTGGGCGATTGGCGGGATGATCCGGTGACGGTGGCCGAGGGGCTGCTGGGCACGCCCTATCTGTGGGGCGGCAACAGCCGGGCGGGGATTGATTGTTCGGGGCTGGTGCAGGGGGCCTTTGCGGCCTGTGGCGTTGTGTTGCCGGGGGATTCGGACCTGCAAGAGTCGGTGGGGGTTGAGGTGGACGGGCCGCTGCGGCGCGGCGATCTGCTGTTCTGGAAGGGGCATGTTGCGCTGGTGGTGGATGCACGGCGGCTGATCCATGCCAATGGGTTCACAATGTCGGTGGCCTATGAGGAGACAGAGCCTTGCATCGCCCGCATTGCGGCCGAGGGGCCGGTCACGGGGCGGCGGCGGGTGTAAGGAAGATGGGCAAACCCCGCGCTTTGCCAAGGCAAAGCGCGAGGACTGCCCATCCTACAAGGGACGCGACGCTGGAGAAAGGACTTGTAGGATGGGCAGTTCTGTCTCTCGCCTGCGAGAGGCAGGTTTGCCCATCTTGGTCAATCCACCTGACGGATCGCCTTGATCTCCAGCACTTGCAGCACCCGGGCCAGATCGTGGCCGCGGCGCAGGATGTGGCCATCCACGGCCATCACCGAATACATCCCCTGTTTCATCCGCAGCTTGGGGCGTTTTTCCACGCGATACAGCGGGAACTCGGCCGTGCGGCGAAAGATCGAGAACACGGCCATGTCGCGCAGCGTCGACAGGCCATAATCGCGCCATTCGCCCAAGGCGACCATGCGGCCATAGACGGCAAGGATCTTGGCCAGTTCGTGGCGATCAAAACAGACCTGCTCGGGCAGGGCATCGGAGCGGGGGAAGGGGGTCGGTGTCAGGACCGTCATGGGCCCAAGCTTACCCGCCTGTCGCGGCAAATCAAGCGAAACCGCCGCGCCGTGAAAGGGTCGCGAAAGGGCCGCGGTTTGGGCGGGAAATCGTCGCACCATGGCCACTATTGGGGGTCAGAAAGACATCACTGAATGTAGGAACCGGCGCGGCGGGTCTTAGCCCCCACCCAGCCCGTCTGTGCTGGCGACTGCTGTTAAGGGGGCCCTCACCAGAATGGTGGGGGCCTTTCTTTTTTGGGGTGTCCGCGCGTGGACACTTTGCAATATCATTTGCAATCAACGCACTAGGTTTTTTCGTTAACCATTCTGGTAAGGTTTGACCCAAGCCAGAGTCGGGGTCAAACCCGGCCTACAGCAGGTTTTTCAGCACCCCGGTTTCCTTGCCGCGCCAGTTTTTCTGCACGGGGTTCAGGCGTTTCCGGGTCAGTTTGTGGTCTGCGTCCAGCACGCCCAGTTTCACCAGAATCGCCGCAATCGCGCTATCCGAGGCGCGGTAGCCGCCATCGACGATTTTCAGGGCAACCCCCAGCTTCAGCTCGGGGATGATGGCGACATGAACCGCCTCGGCCCCGCCTTTCAGCGTGACGCGGCCATCCATGGCGCGCATCAACTCAGTGTCACACGAGGTGTCGCCGGACACCAGCACGGGATGGGCGGCCATGGCGCGGGTCAGGCGGTGCATGGCGCGGTCACGGCCATCGCCCTCACCCGTCGCCCCGGCAAAGCGGCCCATGGCGCGGGCCAGACCGTGCAAGGAGCAGGCAAAGTTCGGGGCGGAACAGCCGTCGATGCCCCACCCGGCCGAGGTTTCGTCCGTCACCTCTTCAAACGCCTGTTTGATCTGCACTTGCAGGGGGTGGTCGACCTCGGTGTATTCGGCGTCGGCTTTCAGGTGCCGGTTCATGGTCAGGAACCCGGAATGTTTGCCGGAACAGTTGTTGTGATACTGGCAGGGGCTTTCGTCGGACTTGATCAGGCGGTTGCGTTCGACCTTGTCGTTCGGCTCATGCGACCCGCAGCGCAGGTCAGCCTCGCCCATGCCCAACCCCTCCAACCAGGTCCGCGCCATCTGCACATGCAGGCCCGACCCGTAATGGCTGGCGCAGGTAAAGGCGGCGTGCGCCTCGGTCAGACCCGCCGCATCAAAGGCACCGCTTTCCATCAGCGGCAGCGCCTGGATCATCTTGCACGACGAGCGCGGAAAGATGATTTCGCCGGGGTTGCCCCAGCTTTCCACGACCTGACCCTTGTCGTCGCAGATCACGGCATGGCCCCGGTGCACGCTTTCCAAAAGCCCGCCGCGCCACAGTTCTGCCATCGGTTCCGCTGCGGTATTGGTCATGTCCAGGCATCCTTGTTCAACATTCAGCGATTTTCTGCCCATGGGGCTTTCGCAAAACAGGCATTATCGGTTATGACGGGGATATCGAGTAGGATTGTCGTGCGCCACAAGAAAAATCCGCATCGGAAAGCGGTGTCAAAGCGGCGCACGGGGCAGAGGCGGCTGGAGGCCTGAGAAAACATGACAAGCTGGATGATGCGCACCGTTGTGGGTGCAAGCCTGGCCTTGATGGCCACGGGTGCATTTGCGCAAACGCAGTCCGAAAACCTGGTTGCGACCAAGACGGACTGGAGCGTTTTCACCGAGGAAAGCCCCAAGGAATGCTGGGGCGTGTCCAGCCCCAAGCAGACCGTGAACACCCGCGACGGCGAGCCCGTGTCGGTCAAGCGCAGTGATATCCTGCTGTTCGTGACCTTCCGGCCCAGTCAGCCGGGCGGCGAAACCTCGTTCACCGGGGGCTATCCTTTTGCGCCGGGGTCCAAGGTGTCGCTGAACGTCGACGGCACCAGGTTCGAGATGGTGACGGATGGCGAATGGGCCTGGTCGGCCAGCCCGGAAGAGGATGCCAAGGTTCTGGCGGCGCTGCAAAAGGGCGGCTCGGCCATCCTGACGGCGCGGTCGGCCAAGGGCACCCAGACCGAGGACACCTTTTCGCTGCGCGGCTTCACCGCCGCGATGACCGAGGCGGCAGACCGCTGCAAGTGACGGGCTGACCTTTGGGTTTGTCGGATTGTGCGGGGCGGGTTTGCAATGCGGCCCGTTCCGCCCTATATGCGCCTATTCCCTAGCATCCGAGTCCCGCCCATGACCGCCACTGCCGCCATCACCCAAGACCTGCTGACCATCCCGCGCAAGCTGCCCCAAGGGGGGCTGGTCAATCTGGTGGGCCTGACCCGTGACCAGATGCGCGACGCGTTTCTGGCGGCGGGCACGCCGGAAAAGCAGATCAAGATGCGCGTCGGCCAGGTGTGGCAGTGGGTCTACTACTGGGGCATCCGCGATTTTGAGCAGATGACCAATCTGGCCCGCGACTATCGCCAGCTTCTGGCCCAGCATTTCGTGATCGAACTGCCGCGGGTCGTGACGCGTCAGGTGTCGGCGGATGGCACGCGCAAATATCTGGTGCGGATTGCCGGCGGGCATGAGGTCGAGGTTGTCTATATCCCCGAGACGGACCGCGGCACGCTGTGCATCAGTTCGCAGGTCGGTTGCACGCTGACTTGTTCGTTCTGCCATACCGGCACGCAAAAGCTGGTGCGCAACCTGACGGCGGGCGAGATTGTCGGCCAGGTCATGCTGGCGCGGGATGATCTGGACGAATGGCCGGTCAAGGGCCAGCCCAGGCCGGAAACCCGGCTGATTTCCAACGTCGTGCTGATGGGCATGGGCGAGCCGCTGTATAACTTTGACAACGTCCGCGATGCGATGCGGGTGGTGATGGATGACGAGGGGATTGCGCTGGGCCGGCGGCGGATCACGCTGTCCACCAGCGGCGTGGTGCCCGAGATTGCCCGCACGGCGACCGAGATTGGCTGTCTGCTGGCGGTGTCCTTCCACGCCACCACGGATGAGGTGCGCGACCAGTTGGTGCCGATCAATAAAAAGTGGAACATCGCCACCCTGCTGGACGCCCTGCGTGCCTATCCCGGCCTGTCCAACAGCGAACGGATCACCTTTGAATATGTCATGCTGGACGGCGTGAACGACACCAAGGAGGATGCGCACCGGCTGGTCGAATTGCTGCGCGGCATCCCGGCCAAGGTGAACCTGATCCCGTTCAACGAATGGCCCGGCGCGCCCTACAAACGGTCCAGCGGCAACCGCATCCACGCCTTTGCCGACATCATTCACAATGCGGGCTATGCCAGCCCCATCCGCACCCCGCGCGGCGAGGATATCATGGCGGCCTGCGGGCAGCTGAAATCGGCCACCGAAAAGCAGCGCAAATCGGCGCAAAAGGCTGGGGTCTGACCCGTCCGGGCGGGTCAGACGTGGCGAACTTGCCTCAACTGCCGCGCAGATAGCCGGGTTACGTTGGGACGAAACGGGCGGGGCTGTCGGAATATGCTTTCCAATTTGGTCAGGAACGTCCAATGTCACCTGCGAAACCGGCGCGAAGTCCGGCCCCCTTCGAGCGAAAGCAAAACTTTGCCCCCTGCCCCCCCGTCGCGCGCTGCAAAGGCCCCCAATGACAATTGACACCGAAGCCGGATTGTCCCGGCAGGAAAGCGCCAAGGCTTGGGTGCTGAAACTTGCGCGCTACCGCGAGCCGTCGACCTGGCGTTCGGTCTACGAACTGCTGGTGACGCTGGTGCCCTTTGCGTTCCTGTGGGTGCTGGCCTGGGCGGCGATGGATGTGTCGCCGTGGCTGTCGCTGGCAATTGCGGTGCTGAATGGCGGGTTTCTGGTCCGGCTGTTCATCATCCAGCACGATTGCGGCCATGCGTCCTATCTGCCCAACCGCAGGGCACAGGATTGGTTGGGGCGGGCGCTGGGCGTGTTGACGGTGACGCCCTATGACGTGTGGAAGCGGACCCATTCGATCCACCATTCGCACCATGGCAATCTGGACCACCGCGGCATCGGCGACGTGATGACGCTGACCGTGGAAGAATACCGCGCCAAGGGGTTCTGGGGGCGGTTGGGATACCGGCTGTACCGCCATCCGGTCGTGCTGTTCGTGCTGGGGCCCAGCTATCTGTTCATCCTGCAAAACCGGTTGCCGATCGGGCTCATGACCTCGGGCTGGCGCTATTGGGTGTCGGCGATGGGGACGAATGCCTTTGTCGCGATGACGGTGGCGTTGATCCTGTGGCTGGGCGGGGTGATGCCCTTGCTGCTGATCTATATCCCGACGCTGGTGATTGGCGCCACGATTGGCGTCTGGCTGTTCTATGTCCAGCACCAGTTCGAAGAGACTCACTGGGAAAAGGGCGAGGCGTGGCAGGTCCATGACGCGGCATTGGAGGGGTCGTCGCATTACGTGCTGCCCGCACCGCTGCAATGGATCACTGGCAATATCGGGGTGCACCACGTGCACCACCTGTACAGCCGCATCCCGTTTTACCGCCTGACCGAGGTGCTGCGCGACCACGCGACACTGGCGCAGGCGCAGCGGTTGTCGGTGCGTGAATCGCTGGCCTGTGTAAAGCTGAACCTGTGGGACGAAAAGGCCCGCAAGCTGATCAGCTTTCGCGATGCCGCCGCGCAGGCCTGAAGGCGAAAACTCCGCCCCCCTCGGCAAAGGCGCTCACGCCGCCGTGCCGGGGTCGGCCTGCGCCGCGATCGCATCTGGCACGGGCGTGGATGGGTCGGCGTTCACCGGGGCGGCGGCGCTGGCGGCAGATCTGGCAACATAGCGGTCCAGCAGGCCAAACAGCACCGGGTTCAACAGGATTGACACCAACGCCCCGGCCACGACCAGATCACGCGCCTCGGGTGGGGCGATGGACAGCGTGACGCCCATCGTGATCAGGATGAAGGAAAACTCGCCGATCTGCGCCAGACTGGCGGCGATGGTCATGGCGACGTTCTGGTCATGGCCAAACGCCCGCACCAGCCCATAGGCGACCGACGCCTTGACCGCGATGATGATGGCCACCGTGGCCAGCAACGACAGCGGCGAGGCCAGGATCACGCCGGGGTTGAACAGCATTCCCACCGACACAAAGAACAGCACGGCAAAGGCGTCGCGCAGGGGCAAGGTATCCTTCATCGCCTGCGCCGACAGGCTGGACCCGGCCATCACCATGCCGGCAAAGAAGGCCCCCAGCGCAAAGGACACGCCAAAGAAGGTGGCCGACCCCCAGGCCACCCCCAGCGCAATCGCCAGCACGCCCAGCCGGAACAGCTCGCGCTGGCCGGTATGGGCGGTGTAATGCAGGATCAGCGGGATCACCTTGCGCCCCACGACCAGCATCAGGCCGATAAAGCCCGCAACCTTGACGGCGGTGATCATCAGCGTGGCCGCGACCGGGCCAAAGCCCAGGCTGACCACTTCGGCCGCGCCCTCCTCGATCGGCACGGCGCGACCGCCCAGCAGGCTGGACAGGGGCGGGATCACGACCAGAACGATGACCATCACCAGATCCTCGACGATCAGCCAGCCCACGGCGATGCGGCCGCGGTCCTCCTTGATCAGGCTGCGTTCCTGCAAGGCGCGCAGCAGCACCACGGTCGAGGCGACCGAGAGCGACAGGCCAAAGATCAGCCCGGCGCCAAGCCCCCAGCCCAAAGCCCAGGCCAAAGCCACGCCGCACAGGGTGGCGGCGCCAATCTGGGCCAGAGCGCCGGGAATGGCGATGCGGCGCACCGACATCAGGTCACGCAGGGAAAAGTGCAGACCGACGCCGAACATCAGCAGGATCACGCCCAGTTCGGCCAGTTCGGTGGCGATGTTCTGATCGGCGACATAGCCGGGGGTGAAGGGGCCGATCACGACACCCGCCATCAGATAGCCCGCAATCATCGGCAGGCGCAGGCGGTTGGCGATGGCGCCAAAAACAAAAGCCAGCACAAGGCCGACGACAATGGTCGTGATGAAGGGCGTCTCATGGGTCATGCGTCAAGAGTAGGGTATGAGGCCGGGGGTGCAAGCCGCGAATGCCGCGTTTGCGTTCACAATTTCCGGCTTTGTCTTTCAGCATGTTACATCAGGGCAGTTGACCGCGCCCGAGGGCCTGTTACGCCTGTGCCATGTCCCGCCCCATCCTGTCCAATCCATCTGCGCGCCGCCTGTTTCTTGACCGTCATGCCCTGTCCGAGGCACCGGTGGGCCCCGCCACCGGCGCCGATCTGGCCGCGCTGATCGACCGGATCGGATTCGTGCAGATCGACAGCATCAACACGGTGGAACGGGCGCATCACATGATCCTGTGGAGCCGCCGGCAGACCTATCGCCCGGCGGCGCTGAAGGCGCTGCACGAGCGCGACCGGGGGGTGTTTGAGCATTGGACGCATGACGCCTCGATCCTGCCGATCCATCTGCACGGCTATTGGCACCATAATTTCACCCGGCGCGAGGCGCGGATGCGGGCCAATTGGGCCAAGTGGTTTCGCCCAGGGTTCGAACCGCAGTTCGAGACGATTCTGGCGCGGATCGCGGCGGAAGGGCCGTTGACCACATCCGATGTGGGGGCGGGCGAGGTGCGGGGCTCGGGCGGGTGGTGGGACTGGAACCCCTCCAAGACCGCGCTGGAATGGCTGTGGCACACTGGCAAGTTGGCAATTGCGCGGCGGGACGGGTTTCAAAAGGTCTATGATCTGGCGGAACGGGTGATCCCCGAAGCGCATCGCGGCCCGGCACCGCATTCGGACGAGATGATCCATTGGGCCTGCGCTGCGGCGCTGGACCGGTTGGGCTTTGCCGATCCGTCGGAATTGCGCGCCTATTGGGGATTGATCACACCGGCCGAGGCCAAGGATTGGGCGGCGGGTGCCTTGCGGCGGGGTGAGGTGATCGAGGTTGATGTCATGGGCGCGGGTGGCCAGATGCGCCGGTCGCTGGCCCGGCCCGATGTGGTGCAGGCGGCAGCGCTGGCGCCCGAACCGGTGGGCCGGTTGCGTATCCTTTCCCCTTTTGACCCCGCGCTGCGTGACCGCGACCGTGCCGAGTTTCTATTCGGGTTCGCCTACCGGATCGAAGTGTTCGTGCCGGAAGCGAAGCGGAAATACGGCTATTATGTCTTTCCGATGCTTGAGGGCGACCGGCTGATCGGGCGGATCGACGTCAAGGCGTTCAAGGATCTGGGCGTGCTGCGCGTCAAGGGGTTCTGGCCCGAGGCGGGGGTGCGGATGGGCGCTGCACGTCTGGCGCGGCTGGAGGCGGAACTGGACCGGCTGGCGCGGTTTGCGGGGTGTGACCGGGTCGCGTTTCTGGCAGGGTGGTTGCGCGAGACGGTTTAGGGACCAAATTTCTTCGAAGAAATTTGCAAAACTTTTCGAAAAGTTTTGGCGCGGGTGGTAGCGTTCGGAATGGATGACGGAGTGGAATGATGAACGGCGCAGAGTCTTTGGTGGCGACCCTGATGGCCTCGGGCGTGGATACGGTCTTTGCCAATCCCGGCACGTCCGAGATGCATTTCGTGGCGGCGCTGGACCGTGCGCCCGAGATGCGCTGCATCCTGTGTCTGTTCGAGGGCGGCACCTCGGGTGCTGCGGATGGCTATTACCGGATGTCGGGCAAGGTTGCGGCCACCTTGCTGCATCTGGCGCCGGGGTTTGGCAATGCCTTTGCCAACCTGCACAACGCCCGCAAGGCGCGATCGGGGGTTGTGAACATCATGGGCGAGCATGCGAGTTATCATCTGGCCCATGAGAGCCCCTTGAAGGGCGACACGGTGGGCATCTCGCAGGCGGTGTCGCATTGGACGCGGGTGTCTGCCGATGCCGTGGATGTGGCGGGTGATGGGGCGGCGGCGGTCACGGCGGCGCGGGCCAAGGGGGGGCAGGTGGCGACGCTGATCCTGCCGGCGAATACGGCCTGGGAGGCGGCGGAGGGGTCTGCGGTGGCGGCGGCCCCGCCTGCGTTGCGACGGCCCTCGGGGGCGCAGATTGCGGCGGCGGCGCGGGCGTTGCGGCTGCCGGGGGCGGCGCTGATGGTGGATGGGGTGGCGCTCTATACCGATGTGGGCCAGGTCGCGGCGCGGATTGCGCGGGCGACGGGGTGCCGGTTGATGGGGCCGTTCTTTGCCCCCCGCGTGCGGCGCGGGGCGGGGGCGGTGCGGATGCAGCGGCTGGTCTATGAGGTGGACGCCAATCTGGCGATCATGGCCGATGTGACGACGCTGGTCCTGTGCGGGGCGGGTCGGCCCACGGCGTTTTTCGCCTATCCCGGCAAGCCCAGCCTGAACGAGGCACCGGGCACGGCCGTTCTAGAGCTGTGCGGCGGGGATATGGACATCACTTGGACGCTGGAGGCGCTGTTGTCCGAGGTGGGCGGTGGTGCGTTGACCGCTGCGGATTTTGTTGATTTGGACCTGCCCGTGTTGCCGACCGGGGGGTTGACGCTGGACAAGGTGGGGGCGGCGATTGCCCATCTGATGCCGGAGGGGGCTGTGGTGGTGAATGAGGCCGTCACCTCGGGTGCTCCGATTGCCATGGCGACAGCGACAGCGCGGGGGCATGAGTGGCTG
The DNA here is from genome assembly GCA_945871285.1 of Pseudorhodobacter antarcticus. Taxonomy (GTDB): domain Bacteria; phylum Pseudomonadota; class Alphaproteobacteria; order Rhodobacterales; family Rhodobacteraceae; genus Stagnihabitans. Next base: position 28,572 of record CAMBWO010000008.1, read on the forward strand.
GTGACGATGGGCGGCGCGATTGGCGCGGGGTTGCCGACGGCCGTTGGGGCGGCGGTGGCCTGCCCGGAGCGTAAGGTGATCTGTCTGTCGGGGGATGGGTCGGCGATGTACACGCTGCAATCGCTGTGGACCATGGCGCGGGAGGGGTTGGACGTGACGGTCGTGATCTTTGCCAACCATGTCTACAAGATATTGCACGGCGAACTGGCGGCGGTCGGCGCCACGGCGGGACGCAATGTGGCGCGGATGTTTGACATGGTGGAGCCGCGGCTGGACTGGGTCGCCCTGGCGCAGGGGCATGGGGTGGCGGGGGTGCGCTGTGTCACGGCGGACGCGTTTGTCGCGGCCTTTGGCCGGGCGATGGTGACACCCGGACCCCATCTGATTGCGGTCGAGTGTTGAGGCGGGGTCAAGGGAAGATGAGTATTTGGGCCAGAGTGAATGGGGGCGAAATTTGAGATAAACTTTAGGGACTCTTTCGCTTGCGGGTCCCTTGGTGCATCAAGGGGGAAAAGGAGTGTGTCATGGCGGATGTATCGACGATAGCGGGGCGGGCGCCGCGGCTGGCCGTGCTGATTGATGCGGACAATGTGACGGCGCGCAATGCCTCTGCGATTCTGGATGAGATTGCGGCCTTTGGCGAGCCTTCGGTGCGCCGGGTTTATGGCGACTGGTCCAGTCAGGCGTTGAGCCAGTGGAAAGAGCAGGCGCGCGATCTGGGGTTGGTGATGCATCAGCAATCGGCCAACACCAAAGGCAAGAATGCGTCCGACATCGGGCTGGTGATTGACGCCATGGACATCCTGCACGCGGGCAAGGTGGACGGGTTTGTGCTGGTGTCCTCGGACAGTGACTTTACCCGGTTGGCCAGTCGCATTCGCGAGGATGGCTTGCAGGTGATCGGCATTGGCGAGGCCAAGACGCCGGAATCTTTGCGTAAGGTTTGCAACCGCTTTGTGCTGATCGAGAACATCATCAGCGGCGAGGCTGTGCCCGAGGCCAAGCCCGGCCGCGTCGCTGAAGTGGCGCCGGCCAAGGAACCGCCGGCCAAGGCGATTCCGCTGATCTTTGCCGCGATGAAGAAGATCGACCCCGATCAGGATGATTATTCGCTGGGCATGCTGGGGCAGGTCATCACGCAATTGCACCCCGATTTCGACCCGCGCAGCTATGGGTCGGCCAAACTGTCCGATCTGCTGCGCAAAACCGGGCGGTTCGAGGTGTTTCAGGGTCTGAACAACAGCCTGAAGGTGCGCGACAAGGCGTGAGAGGCGCGCCCCGGCGACGGCCTTTGCACGGCGCAGGCACCCCGCTATAAAGACCCATGCGCGACACCCTGACCGACCTATTGCACCGCCGCATCGCCTTGGGCGAGATGAGGGCCGACCCCGCGCAGCTGGCCGTGGCCGACCGGCTGGAGGCGTTGCGGGACTGGCTGGAGGCCAATGCCAACCGCCGGATGGGCCTGTTTGCCGGCCTGTTTGCCCGCCCGGTGCAGCCGCCTCCGGGCATGTATCTGTGGGGTGGGGTCGGGCGGGGCAAGTCGATGCTGATGGATCTGTTCGCCGAACACACCGCCATCACGGCCAAGCGGCGGGTGCATTTCCATGCCTTCATGCAAGAGGCGCACCGGGCGATGCACGCGGCCCGGCAGCGTGCCGCCCCGGATACCCTGGCCCCCTTTGCCGAGGAAATCGTGGCGCAGGTCCGACTGCTGGCCTTTGACGAGATGCAGATCAACGACATCACCGATGCCATGATCGTCGGGCGGCTGTTTGAAAAGCTGCTGGCGGGCGGGGTGGTGATTGTCGCGACCTCGAACCGCCCGCCCGAGGATTTGTACAAGAACGGGCTGAACCGCGCCTTGTTCCTGCCCTTCATCGCGATGCTGCGCGACCGGATGGAGGTGGTGGAACTGGTCAGCCCGCATGACTATCGCCAGCACCGCCTGACCGGCGCGCAGGTCTATTTCCACCCCGCCCGCAGCGCCAAGGGCCAGATCGAGGCGATCTGGCATGACCTGACCGGGGGGGCGCCGGGGGCGGTTCTGGCTTTGCAGGTCAACGGGCGGCAGGTGGAGTTGTCGCGGGTGGCCAGCGGTGTGGCGCGGGCGAGTTTCTGGGAGTTGTGCGCCAAACCCTTGGGCCCGGCCGATTTTCTGGCGATTGCCGGGGCGGTGCGGGTGTTGATTCTGGAGGATATCCCGCAGCTTTCCTCGGCCAATTACAACGAGGCCAAACGTTTCGTCACCCTGATCGACGCCCTGTATGAGGCGCGGGTGCGGCTCATCTGTTCGGCGGCGGATGAGCCCGAACGGCTTTATATCGAGGGCGAGGGGTCGTTCGAATTTGCCCGCACCGCCAGCCGCTTGCGCGAAATGCAGGGGGCCGATTGGGCATCAGACCCTTAGGATCACCCGCGCCGCCAGCCAGCCGATCAGCAGGGTCAACCCGTCGGCCACCATATACAGCGCATCGGGCGGCAGGACCGTGGTATCGACCGCCACGGTATAAAGCGCCAACCCATCCAGATTGCCGGCCATGCCCACCAGCAGCACCGCCGCGATGTTGTTGGCAAAATGCAGCGCAATCGCCGCCCCCAGATTGCCGGTGCGCGCCGTCAGGTCGGCTGCGGCCAGGCCAAACACCCCGCTCCACAGCACCACCACCCAGGCCAGGGCGCCGTATTGCGCGGTCGAATAATGCGACAGACCGAACAGCACCGACGGCAGCACCATCCAGACCCAGCGCGACCGGAACCGCGCCGCCAGATGCTGTTGCAGATAGCCGCGAAAGATCAGCTCCTCGGTCGCGGTCTGGATCAGCAGTCCCAACAGCGCAAAGGGCAGCCAACGCAGCCACGACCCAAGGGCAAGGTTCGCCTGCACCGACTCGTCCGACCACGCCAGCGGCATCAGCAGCACCCACAGCCCGGTCAGCGGCAGCGCCACAGGCCAGAAATCGCCCGCCGCCGGCCCGATCAGGCTGCGCAAGCCGCGCCGCATGAACAGCCGCAAACTGATCGCCAGCCCCGCCATCACCGCCACATAGCTGAACAGCAGCGCCACGATCCCCGCAGGCGAGGCCCCCCGCGCCAGGTTCATCGCCGCCGAAGCCCCCCCTTCGACCCCCAGATTGGCGATCAACCCGATCACCAACACCTGCAAGCCCACAAACCCCAGGATCAGCGCCACGATCAGCGCCGTGATGATGCGCCAGACCTCGGCCCTTGTGCCGGCCGGGGCGACAAAGGCGTTCAGCGCGGCATAGGGATGGTCAAATCTGGGCATGGCGGCTCCGTTCGACGGTCACGCTATCCAGATGCCCGGCCCAGCGCAATTGCAGGGGGGGCTTGGGATTCTTCTTGCCCCCTGTGCTGCGGATTCGTAACGCTGCGGCCATGGATTCGTTGCCGCCTTTCCCGATGTTGCGCCGGTTGGCCGTGGCTTTGATGGGCCTGGCCCTGTCGGCCTGTGTCCTGCCCATCGCCGATGCGACCCGGCAGGTGGCGGTGCTGGGCGGCGAGGTGCGGGTGCGGGCGCCCGAATTCTATTGCATCGACACCAAATCCGCCCGGGCGTCGGAGGATACGGCGGTCGTGCTGATCGGGCGCTGCAATGCGGCGGGGCAGGTGGCGGCGGCCTTGGTGACGGTGACGGTGGGGCGCACCGCCTCGGCCGGGGTGATGCTGGCCGAGCCCGAGGCGCTGCGCGCCTTCATGTCCTCGCCCGCCGGGCGCCGGGCGCTCAGCCGGTCGGGCCAGGCGGCGGATGTGGCGGTGCTGGAATCGGGCGTGCTGGGCGGCGACCGGCTGATGCTGCACCTGAATGACCGCGAAGAGGGCGAATATTGGCGGGCGATCCTCGGGATCAAGGGGCGTCTGGTGACAATCTCGGCCTCGGGGGCCGAGGGGGTGCCGCTGACCCCGGCCCAGGCGCGCCGTCTGGTGGACCAGACCGTGGCCGCCATGCGCGCCGCCAACCCCGCAGGATGATTTTGCTCCGCTTGGGCGTCGGGGGGTGGAATCTTTAACGATTCGGCGCGATAACGCGGAATGTTTCCGGTTGGGCAACAATTCCGGGCAAGGGCGACAGGACAAAAGCAGCATGGCCGGACGATTGAGACGATGGATCGAGTCCGTGCTGCACCGGCGGTCGGTGCGACGCTGGGCCAGGGCGGGTGATCAGGTCAAGGCGGTTGACCTCGCCACGCTCAGCCGCTGGCGGGGTCAGGCGCGCGGATTGCGCCGCCGTCTGGATGTGGTGATCCACGAGGCGGACCACCGGCTGGCCCTGCCGGTGATCGGGTCCAACGTCGTGCGCAAACCGATCGGCAGTGACTGGTGGTGGCGGCCCATGCTGTGGCGCGGGCCGATTGCGGTGCCGGGCCTGGCCTCGGTGCCCGGCAAGACCACGATCTGCGACGGCACCACCGTGTTTCACGACTGCCGCCGCTCCGAACTGACCATCCGCCAGATCCGCAACACGCGGGAGGAGGACATCGCCCCCTTCGGGTTCCGCATGGATGTGTTCCGCTTTGACGGATCGTTCCTGTCCCTGGTTCTGGACCTGCCCGAAGAGGCGGCCCGCGGGCTGAAACTGCGCCACCTGATCCGCATGGACGTGCTGGTGCAGATGGAAAAACCGCTGGAAATCTTTGCCCGGCTGAACATCAAGCACGGGCCCAACGTGGAACAGATCGTCCGCGAACTGCCCCTGAACCAGGAAGAGGTGATGGTCGAATTCGACCTGGCCTATTCCAAGATCAACGAAAAACGGGTCGAACGGCTGTGGGTCGACCTGATCTTCGAGGGCCCCGAAATGAACCAGGTCATCCTGCGCGACCTGACCTTTTCGCGCCGCCCCCGTGCCGAACTGTGAGGGACCAATGACCGACGCCGTGCTGACCAAAACCCGTATCCGCGCCGGCATCTGGGAAGGCATCCTGTCTGGCCAGACCACCCCCCCCACGCTCGAGGTGCTCTTGCTCGAGGCTGCCCTGCCCGGCCTGACCGCAACCGCCCTGCCCGACAGCCCCGGCGACTGGGCCATCCGCCTGCCCATCCCGGCCGAGGTCCTCAGTGAGGGCGTCCAGACATTCCTGATCCGCGACAAGACCACCGGCGCCACCCTGGCCCATTTCAGCATCATCACCGGCGTCGCCATGGAAGACGACCTGCGCGCCGAGGTTGACCTCTTGCGCGCCGAACTTGACATGCTCAAACGCGCCTTCCGCCGCCACTGCGTCGAAACAGCCGCCACAACCTGAGCCACCGCTCCCTTCATTTCGGCATAAATACTCCACGGGCGGCGGGACTGGAGGGTTTCACACCCTCCAGTCCC
>CAMBWO010000009.1 GCA_945871285.1 Pseudorhodobacter antarcticus
TGACCCTGAATATCCGCCAATCCGGGGTCGACCATGCCGTGCACGGCTTTGCCGAGGGATCCTCTGTGCCCGATCCGACGGCCGGCGCCACGCTGAAGGGCAACTTTGGCACTGTCAGCCTGCAACAGTCCTCTCCCGGCGGGAGCGACATAGCCCTGCGCGTGGAGGTTGGCACGGCGGCGCCCAGCGATATTTTCATCACCCTGTCCGGCGGGGCGCACAGCGTCGCCCTTAACGCCGCGTCAGAAAGACTGACCTCCTTGATCAATCTGGAGGGCGCCGGGACCAAGTCCCTTGCCGTCACTGTAGCTGCCGCCGGCAAAGCTGTCTCGCATGAGATCAACCTGTCGGGGGAGGTGATGAGCATGACCGCCACCCAGCAGGCCGAGGCCAATCTGATTGTCAATTTAACCTCAACTGGCACAGGCGCGACAGCAACAGTCACCCAAAGCGGCGACAGCAGCACGGCCAATATTCTGGGGACCTTGGGCAGCAATTCAGAACTGGTTTTCAACCAGACCGGCATTGGCGCAGACTATTCGCTGGATGTGGCCCTTGAGGAGAATTCCAAGCTGACGTTCAATCAGGCAGCGGATGGGGGTGGCCCCGAAGGATCGAGTGTGGCTTTGGCTGCGGGGCAGACGTTGACGATGACCCAGACATCCTCGGTAGCGCCGCCATAGCATAGTGTCACGACGTCGCCCGACGACGCGCGCGAGGTTTCCCCGAGTCTAAGTGGAAGCGGGACAAATCCATGGACTTCATGGATGGCGCACCCGGTTTCGCGGCTGGCGGGCGAGGCGATCACCCAGATGCGGTGCGATCTGGTTGGCGAGGCGGACTGTCCAAGTGTTTGATCGGGTTCGAGATTTACACGTCCGAAACCACCTGACCCGTCTGCAATGGCGGCCCCTCTGCGGACAGGGTTGTCGGCAGGGGAGTCAAGGGTTTACGGGTGCGAGGTCCCGGGTGCCGGGCAAATCCGGACGACGCTTTTGCCGCTGCCTTGTTTTGTCACGGTGATCCGGGTGGTGATGCGGTCTTTCATCGCCTCGACATGGCTGATCACGCCGACCTGACGGCCCTGGGATTGCAGGTTGTCCAGGGCGTCGATGGCCACTTCCAGACTGGCCGCATCCAGCGAACCAAAGCCCTCGTCGATGAAGAGGGTGGCGGCCAGGCCGCCCTTGTCGCCCATGCGAGAGAGCGCGAGGGCAAGGGCAAGTGACACAAGGAAACGTTCGCCGCCCGAGAGGCTGCGCGTGGCGCGGGCCTCGCCGCCCATGTCGACATCCTCGACCTGCAAGGCCAGGTCATCGGCACGGCGCAGGCGGTAGCGGGGGTTCAGGTCGGCCAGGTGGTGATTGGCATGGTCGGCCAGCACATCCAGCGTGATCGACTGGGCCAGTCGCGCAAACTTGTCACCGCTGCGCGAGCCGACAGCGGCGTTGACGGCCTGCCAGACCTGATATTCCAGCAGGGCGCTGGTGATTTCAGCGTCAAGTCCGGCAAGCATCAGGCGGCTGGCGTCATCGGTGGCGATTTCGTTGGCGATGGCGCCGCGCCGCGCCTGGTGGGCGGCGAGGGTGGTATCGAGTTGGGCGATCATGGCCCTGAGGTCGGCAGCGGGGGTTTCGGGCAGGCCCGCTTGTCTGGCCGAGGCGAGGTCGGTCTGTCGGGCGGCACGGGCGGCGCGGGCGGCGGTGACGGCATCATCCAGAGCGCGCAGATGATCGCGCAGGGCTTGAACCTCGTCCGGGGCGATCAGGAGCAAGAGGGCGAGGGACTGGGCGTCCAGCCCGGTTTGGCTGAGGGTTTGCTGCAAGCTTTGGTCTGCGGCGCGGGCGGCCCCGGTGGCGGCCTGGGTTTCCTGTTGGGCCGCGTCGTGGCGGGTGCGGGCGGCAACGGCCAGATTTGCGGCGGCGGCATAGGCCGTTTGAGCGGCATCGCGGGCGGCGAGTGCGGCTTTGCGGCTTTCGTTGAAACGGGTGCGGTGAAGTGACGTGGCCACGCCGTCCAGCAGGGGCGCGCGCTGGGTACGCAGGGCCTCATACCGTTGGTGCCGACCCTTTGACTGGGCATGCGCGAGGTCGGCCGCTTGGGTCAGGTTGTGTGCCGTGCTGGATTGGGCGGCGATGCGGGGCAGCAGGTCAGAAAGGCGGTCGGTGGCGGTTCGGTGCAGGTCGCGGGCGGCGAGCGCGCGCTGCACCAGGGCCGCGAGACGGGTGGCGAGGGTGGGGTCGGCCAGCGCGTCTGCCGCACCCAATGGGCTGAGCAGAGGGGCAAGAGTTGCGGCGCGCTGATCGGCCAGGGTTTGTTCGGTCAGGACGGTCTGGCGGGCAAGCGCAAGGGCGCGGTCGGCGGTGCCCCGTTGGGCGGCCAAGGCTTCGCGGTCTGCGTTGCGGGCCATTGCGGTCTGGCGCAGGGTTTCAAGCTGGGTGTTGGTCGTCGAAAGGGTTGTGCGCAGGCTGGCGATTTCGGCTTGTGCGGTGGCATGGGCCAGATGATCCGCCTGTGTTCGGGCGCTGATCGCGGTCAGGAGGGCGCGATCACCGGGACGGGCGGGGAAGGCGATTTGCGGGTCCAGAGCGCGGGCTGTGGTCAGCGCCTGTGCCCAGTCGGACAGGGCTTTGGTGCAAAGGTTGTTGCTGGTGGCTGCGCTGCGGCGGGCCTGATCGGATTGGGCTTCGGCGGTGGCGAGGAAACGCTCGGCATCTCTTTGCTGGGCGCGGGCGAGGTCGGCGCCCTGGCGCGCCGCTGCGAGATCCGAACGCAGGCGCAGGGCAAGGTCGGCGAGGGCCTTATCGACATGCACCGGGTGTTCACGCGACCCGCAGACCGGGCATGGCGTGTCGGGTTCCAGCCGCAAGCGCAATTCCTTGGCCGCATCGGACAGGGCCAGGTCCGCCTGTTCGACGGGGGCGGTCAGGACGGCGACCTGCGCCTCGAACAGCGCAGCGGTCGCGCTGGCGGCGGCGGCGGCCGTCTTGGCTGTGATGGCGGCGGTGGTGCCCTCTGCCTCGGACCGCCCGGCGGCGGCGAGGTCATTTTGGGCGGACTGATGATCGTCGTCCGCCCGGGTCATGAGCAGAAGGGCCGCGGCAAGATCGGTAAGGCGTTTGGCGGCGCTGTGGGGGTGCAGCGTTTCAAGGTCGAGGATACGGCTGGTCAGGTTGGCGACCCTGTCCCGCAGGGCGATGTCCTGACGCTCGTCCTCGGTTGCGCGCTGGCTGTGTGCGGCGGTCCGCTGGTCGAGGTGGGCGATCTTGGCCGCCTCGGCCAAAGCAAGGGCCTGGGCGGTTTCAGCCGCCTGCCGTGCCGAGCGATAGGTGGTGATGTCAGCGCGGACGAGGTCCCAACGGTCGGTCAGGCCCTGGGCGGGTTGCAGAGCCGTCAGGTCGGCCTGCGCCCGGATCAGGGCATCGCGGGCGGTGGTTTCCGCGTGGTGCAGGGTGGCAAGGTCGGCGGTCGCCTGCTCTGCCTCGGCGGTCACGGCTTTGGCGCGCAGGGCCGAGGTTTCGGCCTCGGAGGCTGCGGTGGTGATCTGGGCGTCAAGTGCTGCGCCGTCATCCCACTGCGGGCCGAGGACCTTGAACTCGGCCTCTTTGGCGACGAACAACTGGTCGTTTTGATCGGCGATCAGACGCAAGGTCTGGGCTTGGGCGGTGGCGGTGGTGTGGGCGGTTTCTGCCGTTGCAAGGTCGCCCGCAGCACGGGCAACCCGCGCCTCGGCGTCGCGCAGCCTTTGCCAGGGCAGGCGCAGCGGTTCGGCCTGATCAATGCGGGCAAGACGGTCGCGGGCGGGGGCGGCGTCTTGTGACGCCTGGAGGGTTCGCGCCGCTTGGCCCGTGGCAAGGTCAAGCTGGCGGAGAGCCTCGGCGTGGCGGTTGTGGCGGTCGACGGCGGCAAGATGCGTCAAACGGTCGGTTATGGCGGCACTGCTGGCGGCGACCAGGGTGGTGAGTTCGCCCATCAGGGCGTTGCGGGCGTCATCGGTCAGCAGGCGATGTTCGGCGCGGCGCAGGGTCAGCGTGTCGTGGCCCTGCCTAGCGGCGTCGGTGCGATCAAAAATGCGTCGCGAGACGGCGCGGTAAAGCCCGGTGCCGGTGACTTTTTCCAAAAGCCCGGCGCGTTCGTTGGTGTCGGCGCGCAAGAAGGCATCGAAATCGCCCTGAGCCAACAGCACGGTGCGGCGGAACTCTTCGTAGGACAGCCCGGTCAAGGCGATGATCTGTTCGGTGACGGCGCTGGTTTGGCTGGCCAGAATCTGCTGGTCTGCGGCCCGCGCCAAAGAGCGTGCGACGCTTTGCAGCTTGCCATTCACCTTGTCGCGGGCGCGGCGGGCCTGCCAGCGGGCGATATAGTCCTGCCCGTCCCGAGCGGTGAAACGGACCTCAGCCCAGCCCTGGATGGCGCCGCGGCGCAGGATGGCGCGCGAATCCCTGGCCTTGATCGCCTCGCCGGAGGGGTCGGAGATTTCATCTCCAGCCGCGCCGGTCGACAGGCGCGGGGCGTCGCCATAAAGGGCAAGGCAAAGGGCGTCGAGGATCGAGGATTTGCCGGCCCCGGTTTCGCCGGTGATCGCGAAAAGTCCGGCCCCGGCCAGCGGTGCGGCCGTGAAGTCGATCAGGAAGGGGTCGGCCAGGCTGGCGATGTTCTGGCCCGCGATGGAGAGGATGCGCATCGATCAAACCTCGGACAGGGCGTCGCGGAAGGCGGCGAGGTGTTGGGCCGTGGGGGCAATCCCGTGAGCCGCCTGGAAAGCCGTGACGAACAGATCCTCGGGTGCGGTTTCGGCCAGCGAGGGCGGGGGGGTGTCAGGGGTTGGCGCCTCGGACCGGGCGATGGTCAGACCGGCAAGGCGGGCGGCGGTCTGCTCCATCAAGGTGTCGATGGCGGCGGCGATTGTGGTGGCAGGGCGATCGGCGGTCAGGGACAGATAGACGAAGGGCTGCGCGTCACGCGGGGTGTCGTGCGGCAGGGCCAGGGCGGCAAGGGCCGTCACCACCGCGTCCAGAGGTGCGCTGCCTTTGGGCGGAATGCGGTGCATGGCCACCGGGCGGGGCAGGGGGATGTGTCTGGGCACCCATCCGCCCGCAAGGTCGACAAGGGTGACACCGTGATCATAGGCGATTTCGCTGGCCGAGAGTGGGAAGGGCGAGCCGGAGTAGCGCACCCGGCCCTGTTCGAGCGACTGGGGTCTGTGCAGGTGGCCCAGCGCGACATAGCACAGGTCTGCCGGGAACAGATCGGGGGGCACGGCGTGGTCCCCGCCGATGAGGATGCGCCTCTCGGCCCCCTCGGACTCAAGACCGCCCGCGCAGGTCAGATGCCCCATGGCCAGGATCGGCAAGCCCCCGGCCAGGGCGACCGCCGCCTGGACCATGTCGGCGTGGAGCGACCGGGCGGCGGCCACGACGGCCGGTTCGGACCCGCCTTCGGCCCCAAGCTGAAGGCCCGGAAAATCGGCCTGGCGCAGGAAGGGAATGGCCAGCACATGGGCGCGGACCACCCCGTCCCCATCACGCAGCGGGATCAGGTGTCGAGCCATGTCCACCCCGTTGCCATCGCGCCGCAGAGTGCCCAGGACATGCACCCCAAGTTCATTCAGCACGGCTTCGGGCGCCTCGAGCCGCTGGGCGGGATCATGGTTTCCGGCGGTCAGGATGATTTGCAGGGCGGGCTTGGCGCGCAGTAGGCGGGCGATTGTGCCGAAAAGCAGCCGTTGCGCCTCACCCGAAGGGTTGATGCCATCAAAGATGTCGCCGGATACCAGCAGCGCATCGACGTGTTCGGCCAGGACCAGATCATGCAAGGCATCCAGAAACGCCCGATGCTCATGGTCGCGGGACCAGCCATTCAGGGTTTGGCCAATGTGCCAATCTGCCGTGTGAAGAACGCGCACGTTGTTCCCTTCCCCCGTGGTTTGGCCAGATTCGACCAAGACGCCCCTGCCGCATGGCTGAATTGCATGAAACCGGCGGATAGTCACCGGGGCGTTTCAGGCCTGGACGACGCGGGCGAGTGGTGGTCGTGCCGGAAATGGATTGGGGCGATCCCAATGCCAACTTCACCGGAGGTCTCGTAGATCAGGGCACGGTAGATGTCGGGAAGGGTGCGGCCCAGTCGGGGCGGGTCGGGCAACAGGGCAATGCCTGATCGGCCACAGATGCGGTCGAACCAATGACCATCGGCAATTTCGCCATGCACGGGTTGTCCCAGACCACCTGCCGCGCGGACGGCCATGCGGCTGTCTTCGGTGCCGTGGATGCCCTGGTGATCCAGATCGTTCGGCTTGCCATCGGTCAGGACCAAAAGCAGTTTGCGGACCGCAAGCACCTTGGCAAGCCCGGTCGAGGCGTGGGGATGGCGACAAGCCGGGGGTAATGAATGGCCCGGACGGCGGTCGAAACGTTGACGACCTATTTGTGGGAGTTGACGGTCAGGCCGATGAACACAATGACGAAGGACACGGAGCTTTCGAAAAAAATGTTCCTGGCCCTCGATTTCGTGAGTAACTCTAACATGCGGCCTCCTGTCGGCGGTTGTGGGTCAGGCTGTCCCAAGGGCGCAGGCGGTCGCTGATGTTGTGCTGGCACAACGACGAAGGGCGGGACCACGTTGATACTGGCCGGACCCGCGACCCATCCTTGCAGGAGGTCAGATGAACGCCATGGACATTGACGACCCGACGATGACCCTGTGGTCGCTGTTTGACGGATGGCCCCGGACGGTGCCAGTGTTTCTGTCGCACCGGATGCTTTGCTTTGGCTGCCCCATTGCGCCGTTTCACACGGTGGCGGACGCCTGCGTGGAATATGCGCTGGATGAGGTGTCATTTCGGCGCGAACTGCATGAGGCCATTGATACTTGACTGCCATGAATACTGGCCGACAGATCGATATTTGCCTTCAGGCTGGGCAGTGTTAAAAGGAGGCGGGATGGACCCGATCAGTTTCACCGATCAGACGATCACGATAGAGGCTGACCTTGTGGCCAAGGGTCTGCACCTTGACCCGGAGGCGTTGCGCATGGCGCTGCGCGACGGCACCGTGACCCGAACCGTGGAAAAGGGCGAAGGCGATGACGCGGGGCGCTACCGCGTGACGTTCTTTGCGCCCGAGCGGCGGTTGCGGTTGTTGTTCACGGCGGAGGGGCAGATTTTGCAATCCTCGTCGGTCGCATATCGCCGCAGGGGGCTGCCCGCCGTCAGGGGGTGACACCGCTGAGCAGCACCAGCCGATGCGGCGCGGTGACGGTGATCTTCTTGCGCTCGCTGGCCACGATTCCGTCCTTTTCCCAGGCGCTGAGCAGGCGACTGACGGTGTGCAGGGTGGACCCGGTCATGTCGGAAATGTTCTGGCGGGTGATGGGAAAGTCGATCTCGATCCCGCTGTCGACCTTGCGGCCCATCTGGGTGATCAGGCGCAACAGGGCCGCGGCGATGCGCTGTTCGACCTGTTTGGTCGCCATTTCCACGATGACGCTGTGCATGTCGTTCAACCGCCCGCCGACGACGGCATAGGTCTGGGTGGCAAAGCCCTCGTAGCGGGCGATGAAATCGGGCCACAGCCGGTTGGGCCAGACCAGTGTGACGCAATCGTCCGCTGCCTTGGCCGTTGCAGGATAGGTCTTGTGCCCCAGCGCCGCGCCGATGCCGAACAACTGGCCGGGGGCGATGTGCAACAGGATGATCTGATCGCCCTGCGGAGTGGTGCGCTGAACCCGGATATAGCCATCCAGAAGTAGAAAGAAGCGGTCCACTGGCAGACCTTCAGAGAACACGGGCTGGCCCGCGTCATGGCGCGAGGTTTGCGCCGCATCCAGAATCTCGCGGATTTGCGGGCGTGACAGGCTGCGAAACGGTGGCAGGCCGGTCAGCAGGCTTTCATCGAGTTTCCTCACATCGCACCCTTTTGTTGTGGCAGCACAACGAGCCGCTGCGATCAGGGGGATAGAACAGCGTCAGACCCAATCAACCCGGAAAGGATACCCGATGTTTACGAAACTGACCATGACTGCTCTGGCGGCATTGATGCTGACTTCTTCCGCCTATGCCGAGGCGTTCGAGGTCAAGATGCTGAACAAGGGTGCCGACGGTGCCATGGTTTTCGAACCTGCCTTTATCAAGGCGGCGGTCGGTGACACGGTGGTCTTTCTGTCGCCCGACAAGGGGCACAACGCCGAATCCATCGCGGGCATGTTGCCCGAGGGTGTCGAGGCGTTCAAAAGCAAGATGAGCGAAGAGTTCACGCTGACCCTGACGGCCGAAGGCGTCTATGGCATCAAATGCACGCCGCATTATGCCATGGGCATGGTCGCCTTGATCCAGGTCGGCGCGCCGGTCAATCTGGAGACGGCGGCGGCGGTGGTGCAAAAGGGCAAGGCCAAGACCCGGTTTGAACCGCTGTTTGCCCAAGTCGCGCCATAAGCGACCTGCGCCACAACCAAAGGGGCGGCCAGTTGATCTGGCCGCCCCTTTGGCATGGCAGCAGGGTCACGACTGGGTCCGCACCAGCCGAAACCCCAGATAATCGGGCGGCACCCCGGCGGCACAGCCACCAGACCGCGCATCGCGGACAAAGTCGATGACAAAACCGCGATGTTTGCCCTGCACCGCCCGCACGCCGCAATAGTCGGCCTGGCTTGTGATCTGCGTGCCGTCGGGGGACAGGGTGCCGTTTTGAAAACAGCTGTCAGTCCATTCCCAGACATTGCCGGCGATATCGGCCACGCCCAGATCATTGACACCGAAATGACCCGAGGGGTGGACCATCAGATCGGCCTCGCCGCGCCGTTCCACCTCGCGCCGATAGGAAGCGATCCAGCGACGCGAGGGGTCTTCGCCGTTCGCCTCGGCGGAAAAGCCGTCGTCAAGGGCGCGGTCGCCCGCCAGACGTTGCCATTCGGCATCGGTGGGCAGGCGCCAGGTGACGCCGGTGCGGTCGGACAGCCAGTGCGCATAGGCGGTGGCGTCGAGGTGGTTGACATTGGTTTGCGGCAAATCGGGACGGTCGCCGCCCGGCACCTGCGGGCAGGCGCCTTCGGCCATGCACAGGGCATAGTCGGCTTGGCTGACGTGGTGTTTCATCACCTCCAGAGCGGGGGCGGCAAGGGTCTGGACCGGGGCATCAACGACGCGGGTGCCTTGGCGGAACTCGCCCGCCGGGCGGTAGTGCTGCGGCCCGGCGGCAATGTGAAGGGTGGGGGGCAGGGGCAAGGTGCCGGGGGTTTGATCCCAGATCAGCGCCACCCCCGCCGTGCCCAGGGCCACACCCATGGCGACAAAAACCCAAAGCCGCTGCATCCGCACCTCCTGTAACGCGGGCAGCCCCCACATGGGGGCTGCATTTTCGGTTGTCGCGCAAGCCTCAGGGCAGGGCGGTGCGCCCTTCATGGACGGCGTCATATTCGACCGGGGCCACGACCTGTTCCATCAGATCGTTGTTCCAGTCGCCGCCGACCACCACATGGGCCGTGGCCCCCAGATTGACCGCCTCGATCAGGTTGTGGTTGACATAGGCATAGACGCCGGGTTGCAGGAACGTATAGAGCGCGGCCCCCGCCGACCCGCCCCGGATGAACCAGGTTTCCAGATCGCGGTCAGGCAGGTTGTTGAACTTGCCCGCCTCCCAGACCAGATCGCCATGGCCGCCAATCAGATGGGGGCGGCTGTCGCGGTTGGCCTGAGAGTGCACAAACAAAACTGTCTCGCCCTGTTCGGCCGTCAGGGCGTTGTCGCCGGTCAGCGCACCCACACGGCCGTTGAACACGACATGGGTCGGGATCAGACCGTTCATGACGGCCAGCGTGTCGGAATAGCTTTCGCCTGCATCGGCAAAGCGCATGTAGGAGCCATCCTGGCCCCGCGGGATATAGAAGTCATTCTCGCCGATGTAATAGACCCGGTCATAGCTGACAGGCTGGCCCAGATGGTCTTTGAGCCCCTCGCGCGGAAGCACCATGATGCAGCCTGACATCCCCGACACCACATGCCACGGGATCATCGGGCCGCCGGGCGCGCAGTGATAGACAAAGACGCCCGGGCGGGTGGCCTTGAACCGTAAGACGGTCTTTTCGCCGGGGTTGACCAAGGTCAGGGCACCACCGCCCAAGGCGCCGGTTGCGGCGTGAAAGTCGATGTTGTGTTGCAGCATGTTTTCGGGCGGGTTGAACAGGGTCAGTTCGACGTAGTCCCCCTCATGCACCACCATCATCGGACCGGGGACCGAGCCGTTGAAGGTGAAGGCCTGCAACCAGGCATCCTCGTCGACCTGAATTTCTTTCTCGACGATCTTCATCTCGAATTCGACGATTTCGGGGCCGGTGGGGGCGATCTGGTCATGGGCATGCACAAAGGGCGGTGCGACCAGTTTGACCTTGCGCCGGGTCAGGCTCGACAGATCGGCCGGGGCGGCCCCGGCATTGGCGGCCGTTTCCTGAGCGTGGGCGGCCTTCATCACAAAGGGGGCTGCGGCGACGAAGGCCGCCCCCATCAACGCTGCGCGGCGGGTGAACATGGTGATCTCCTTTTCTGGGCTTTCGGTTTCCCGGACCATGCGCCAGACCAAGGGTCAGATCGTTGTGCCCGCACAACAAGGGCCGCGAAAGAGGCGGCTCAGGTCACCAGATAGCCGCCATCGACCGTCAGCACCGCGCCGGTGACAAAGCCCGCCAGCGGCGAGGCAAGGAACAGGGCGGGGCCTGCGATATCCTCGGGCGTGCCCCAGCGGCCCATCGGGGTGCGGGCCAGGATGGTGGCGGACCGGGCGGGATCATCGCGCAGGCCTTGGGTCAGGGGGGTGGCGATCCAGCCGGGGGCAAGGGCGTTGACGCGGATGCCGTCGCCCGCATAGGCGATGGCCAGCGATTTGGTCAGTTGCGCAATCCCGCCCTTGGACGCGGCATAGCCGGGCACCAACCCGCCGCCAAAGAAGGACAGCATCGAGGCCATGTTGATGATGCTGCCCTTGGCCGCAGCAAGCAGGGGCCGCGCCAGCGTGCACATCCGCATCGTGCCTGACAGGTTGATGTCGATCACCTGATCAAACACCTCGGGGTCATGTTCCGCGCCCCGCCTTATGATGCCTGCGGCATTGATCAAGTGGTTC
Source organism: Pseudorhodobacter antarcticus (assembly GCA_945871285.1). Lineage (GTDB taxonomy): Bacteria > Pseudomonadota > Alphaproteobacteria > Rhodobacterales > Rhodobacteraceae > Stagnihabitans. Next base: position 11,112 of record CAMBWO010000009.1, read on the forward strand.
AGGCGGGGCAGGGTGGCCACGAGTTGCGCTGTCGCGTCGCGGTCGCGCAAGTCCAGCGGCAGCGCGGTCAGGCCGGGCCCAACCGCCAGCGCCTCGGCCTCGGTCGCGCCGGTGACGGTGACATTGGCCCCATGGGCGGCAAAGGCGCGGGCGATGGCCAGACCTATGCCCGAGGTGCCGCCGGTGACCAGAACGGCCGCGCCAGCCAAGCCAAAGGGATCAGCGGATGAACTGGTCGACATAATGCGCCCCCAGACCGCAGGTGGCATAGTGGGCGCGGCACATCTCGATCTTGGTGAAGACGTCTTCGTATCCCATGTGCTTGCCCCAGGGGTCGACGTAATACATCACGCCATGCACCTGAAAGAGGGTAATCATTTCCACCACATCTTCCGGCACGACCAGGGTATGCGTCTCACCCGGCGGTTCATAGACATAGGAGCCTTCGGTGGCGATCCAGTCATGTTCCAGGTAGTGCCACTGGCCTTTGAGCACAAAACCATGCACCGGGTTGGGGTGGCGGTGCCGGGACAGGACGCCCGCCTTGCGCACCCGCAGCAGGTTGACCCAATACCCTTGGGCCCGGTTCAGGCACAGGGGACGGAACCAGACGTTTTCGGCCTGCGGCACCCATATGCGTTCGTCGGTCGGCACAGCGCCGGGCACGACGATTTCCTTTTGCGCATCGGGCGGCATCGGCAGTTGGTAGGGCATCATGCGGTCATCGGCAGGCATCGGGTTTCCTTTCACAGGGCAAAGGCGCGGATCGAATGGCGGATGGTCACGGGTGCGGCGGGGTCGATCTGGATCTGGGTTGCAATGCCGCGGGCATTGATCGGGTTGGGGCCACAGGACACATCTGCCCCCAGATCAAAGGCCGAGGCGACAGGTTCCACCCCGATGCCGCGATAGATGCCGCCAAAGGGCGGGGCCTTGATCCCGCCATCGGTGTGCCAGATCTGGAGCGAGGGCAAAAGGCTGCGGTCCCAGTCCAGTTCAACCCCCGCGCCTTCATCTGGATATGTGGCGCGCAGGGGGCTGCGCATACCGCAAAGTTGCACGTTCAGATCGCCACGGGGGTCCAAGGGGACGCGGGAGAGGTCGACCGTGCCGCTGGGGCGGGGAATGGCGCCCAGACGGTCAAAGACTTGGCCACCGTAGCCGGGATGCACCATGCCAAAGTCAAACTCAGCCGACAGATGCAGCCTGCCGGGCAGGTCAGGCAGGCGCAGGATCGGGTGCAGGCCGGTCGAGATGGCGGCCCGGTGACGGGCAAAGATGCAGAACGTAAAGTCAAGCGCCGGGGCATCGGGGCGCACGGCGATGGTGCGCTCCACCCGCAGGACGGGCGAGGTGCCGGGGTAGTCCAGCGTCAGGGTGATGGCGATGTCATTGGCCGCCTGCACCGTCCAATCCAGATCAGAGGCCGGGCCGTGGATGGGGCCGGGGTCTGCGTATGCCAGCAGGGGCGCCCAGTCGGCAGGGGCATTCGGCATCGCCCGGCCCATGCCAAAGGGCAGGCAGACAAAATCACCACCCAATTCGCGCAGGTGCCCCGAGATGGCGCGGTCGGCCAACGTTCCCATCCAAGGCGCCTTGGCAAAGGGCGAAAAGCTGGTCTGGCCCAGATCGAACCGGCAGTCGGCCAACATGGCGGCGGTGGTCAGCACCGTCGCATTGCCATGGGTCCACGACAGGCGATGGGCTGTCATGTCAGTTCTGGACCTTGGGGCGGAACACCAGAATGGCGCCGGAATTTGCCACTTTGTCGTTGACCCCGCCCGCCAGAGCCTCGTGCAGCCCCTCTGAATCGGTGGCGACATAGATCGTCTGGCCATCCGGGCTGATCGCCAGATCGCGGTAGCGGTTCTCGGTCTGGAAATAGCGTTCGATCGGGCCTGACACCGACTTCCCGTCCACAGACAAGGGCACGCGGTAGACCGAACCGCGCTTCAGCGCCGTCACCAGCAGTGCGTTGTCAAAGGCGGGGATTCCCCCGGTTTCAGGGCGGTAAACCTCGATGCTGGAGGCGGCGACGGTGGGCCAGCAGATGAAGTTCATGCCGTTGCAGGCGGGGTCGGTGAAGTTCCAGTCGCTGGGCACGGTGAACAGGGTGGTGAGGGGCGCGTTGAACGGCTGCTGCCAGACCGTTTCATCCTCACGCGGGACCGAAGGATTGATCGTGATATCACTGAATTCCAGCGTGGCGCAGGGGGTCGTGGCGTCGGCCCAGCGGGCGTATTGATAGGCCATGTCGTCGCGGTAGCCCACGACATGGGGCCAGCCGTAGTTGCCTCCCGCGGTCAGGATGTTGACCTCGTCATCGGTCTTGGGACCCTGTTCCGAGGCGTAAAGCGTGCCATCCGGGCCAAAGGCGATGCCTTGCATGTTGCGGTGGCCAAAGGTGAAGACATGGCTGCGGACTCCCCCGATTTCGGGGTTGTCATCGGGGATGGTGCCGTCAAGGTTCATCCGCAGGGATTTGCCCTGATAGGCAAAGTAATCCTTGGCGGTCAGTTCCGCGACCGTGGGCAGGCGCTGGGCGAGGATAGGCAGGCAGTAGTTCGCCAACTGGTCGTTGCCCTGATCACCCAGCGTCAGATACAGTTTGCCATCCGGCCCGATCTTGAGGCGGCCCGAGTCATGGTCGGCCCCTGCGGGCAGACCGTCGATCAGCGTCACGGGGTCGGACAGCAGGCCGGTGGCGGCCTGAAAACTCAGCCGGACCACCTTGGAATACATGTGCAGGAAGGGGCTGGCCGGGTCGGTGATGGTGGGGTCGCCGGGGCGCGTCATGTCAAGATAGGTGTAAAAGGCATAGACAAAGTCATTGCCGTTGCCCTGCCCAAGGCCGGGGTCCAGCGCCAGACCCAGAAGGCCATCCTGACCGCTGCTGGAGGACATGTCCGTCAAGGTGATGGCGGGGGAAACCCTGCCGGTCACGGGGTCGATCCGGTTGATGCGCCCGCCGAAGCGTTCAGTCACCCACAACATGTTGTCGGGGCCCCAGGTCACCTCCCACGGGCCTTGAAGGCCCGACACGAGGACCGATTGTTCAAAGGGAACCGCCCCTGCCATGACCGCCTCGGGTGTGGCTTGGGCGAAAACGGGCGTGGTCAACCCCAGTGCAAGGACGGCGGAGGTCGCAAGCTGTTTCATCGGCATTTCTCCTATCCCCACACCAACCTTAGGGGCAAGCAGGCGCATTGGGCAACCGCTTCCTGTGGGCCTTGATCGGGCGCTTGGGTTGCTGCAAGCTTGGGCTTGATGGAACCGGGAGGACGGGCATGGCGATCAGGGTGGCGGTGGGGCAGTTTCACGAGTTGACCGAGGAAAAGCTGCGGTTTGCAGCGCAGATTGGCGTCAAGGGCATCCAGATGAACAACCCCACCCTGCCGGGTGATACGCGCTGGGAAGAGGCCGACGTGCGCGCCCTTGTGGAGAGGGTTGAGGCGCATGGTCTGGTGTTTGAGGCGATCGAGAACGTGCCGACGCATTTCTATCACAAGGTCATGCTCGGGCTGCCGGGCCGGGATGAGCAGATTGAAAACTATTGCCACACCATTCGTGCCGTGGGCCGCGCAGGGGTGCCGATCCTGGGCTATCACTTCATGCCCAATTCGGTCTGGCGGACAGAGAAACTGGCACCGACGCGGGGTGGGGCCGGGGCCACGCAGTTCGATCAGGCGGTGGTCGATGCTGCCAGCCACGACCCCGACGCCCTGCGCCGCTTCATGCCCACGACGCTGGGCCACGCCTTTTCCATGCCGGTCCATGCCAAGGGCGGCGCCGTGATCAGCGAAGACGAGATGTGGAGCAATTACAAATACTTCATCGACGCAGTTCTACCGGTGGCTGAGGAAGAGGGGGTGATGCTGGCGCTGCATCCCGACGACCCGCCGACGCCCAGTTTGGGCGGTGTGGCGCGGCTGTTTTATCGGCCTTGGGGGTTTTATAACGCCTTTGAACTGGCCAAGGGCAGCAAGGCTTGGGGGCTGGATTTGTGTCTGGGCTGCTGTTCGGAAATGCCGGGCGGGCGTGACAACGTGCATGAGTTGATCGAGTTCTTTGCCCCCAAGGGCCGTATCGCCTATATCCATTTCCGCGATGTCCAAGGGACCGTGCCGAACTTTACTGAATGTTTCATCGGGGATGGAAATTTTGATCCGGCCGAGGTGATGGTGCAACTGGCCCGCACCGGTTTTGACGGGTTCTTGCTGGATGACCATGTGCCCAAGATGGACGGCGACAGCGACTGGAACCACCGGGGGCGCAGCCATGCGGTCGGTTACTTGCAGGGGCTGATCCGCATGGGCGAGTTTATGGCTTCCGCGCGTTGACCGGCACGCGGTACAGCGAGGTGGTGGCGGTGATGAACAGCCAACCCTTGGGCCCAAAGGTCAGGTTGGCGGCGCGTTCGGGCAGGGTGATCTGCCCGATCAAGGTGCCGTCCATCGCATAGCAATGCACCCCATCCCCGGCCCCGCACCACAGCCGCCCCTCGCTGTCAAACCGGATGCCGTCAAAGGCCTTCGCCGCATTCTCGGCAAAGACCTCGCCGCCGGTCAGCCAACTGCCGGGGCCAACCTGAAACCGGCGGACGTGGTTGGGGCCGTCCGGTTGATGGGTGCTGCCCGTGTCCACGACGAACAACTCGGATTCGTCAGGGGAAAAGGCCAAACCGTTGGGCATGACCATGTCCGATGTCATCTGACGCACATGGCCCGTCACCGGGTCCAGCCGGTAGACATGACAGCCCGCCAGTTCCGGCTCACCATCGCCATAGCGCGGATCAGTGAACCAGATTGACCCATCCGATTTGACCACCACGTCATTGGGGGCGTTATAGCGGCTGCCTTGAAAGCGGTCGGTCAGCACGGTGATCTGGCCATCGGCCTCGGTCCGGGTGATCTGGCGGCCGTTGCCTTCGCAGGTGATGAGCCGCCCCTCGCGGTCGACCGTGTTGCCGTTGGCCTTGGCCGAGGGTTGGCGGTATGTCGTCACCCCCGCTGCATCCCAGCGCAGCATCCTGTCATTGGGAATGTCGGACCACAGCAGATAGCCGTCGTCGAACCAGGCCGGACCCTCGACCCATTGCCCCCCCGTCCACAGGCGTTCAGCCGTGCCGCCCGCCACGGTGCAGGCCTCAAAGCGGGGGTCGAGGACGGTGTAGGTCATTTGATCGGATTTAGCTTGCGCCAGGCGTCGTATTCGCCGCGTGCATCGTCGTGCAGCGGGTAGTAGCGTTGCAGCGATCCGCCTTTGAGCAGCATCATCTTGGAGAAATCCTCCCACTCATGATGGGTGCCCGCATGTTCGATGACCTTGGCCGCCAAGGCTGCCGGGCAGCAGACCGCGCCGTCATCATCGGCCACGATGATGTCGCCGGGGATCACGGTGACGCCGCCACAGGCGATGGGGCAGTTGTAGTCAAAGGGCATGAGACCGGTCTGCGTGTGAAAGTTGGGCGTCAAGCCTTTGATCCACATCGGCATATCCAGTTCGATCTGACCGGGATAGTCGCGCACGCAACCGTCGATCACCATGCCGATGCCGCCGCGGCCTTTGAAATAGGTCATCATCATTTCGCCAAAGATGCCGGCCGTCATGTCACCCTTGGCATCAACCACCACGATGTCGCCGGGTTGCGCGGCATAGAGCACATGGCGGTGCAGCTGCTTTTCCGGGTCCAAATATTCGCCTTCGCCATACAGATCTTCGCGTTTGGGCATCATCAGCAAGGTCAGGGCCGGACCGGCAATCGCCTTGCCCTTGTTCCAGCTGACCGGGCCCTGAATATGCGGCTGGCGCACACCCAATCCGGCCAGGGTGCCTGCCACGGTGGCGGCCCCCAGGGCGCGCAGTTTGGCAATGAGTGCGGGGTCGGGGCGGGTGATGTCTTTTACCATGATATCCTACCAGTTTGTGACCGAGCCGTCGGCCCGTTTCAGATGTGGGGCTTCCCAGAACTTGAAGCTTTGCTTGCGGATCAGGTCCTCGTTCACCTCGACCCCCAGCCCCGGCGCGTCGCTGACCTTGTAGACGGCGTTTTCGATGCGGGGTTGCACGGGGAAGAACTCGGCATTGTCAAAGCCCAGCTTTTCGGCGGGGGAGGAGCGGGTTTCGAGCCAGGAGAAATTGGCGACCGCAGCGCAGAAATGCACGGTGGCGGCGGTGCAGACGGGGCCAAGCGGGTTGTGCGGCATCAGGTCGACATAATGCGCCTCGGACCAGCCGGCGACCTTCATGCTTTCGGTCAGGCCGCCGACATTGCACACGTCGATGCGGTTGAACTGGTGGATGTCGCGTTCGATGTAAGGAAGGAATTGCCATTTGGAGGCGAATTCTTCGCCGATCGCAAAGGGCACGTCGGTCATGCGGCGCAGGGCCTCATAGGCCTCGGGGGTTTCATCGCGGATGGGTTCTTCAAGGAAATCGAGGGTGCCGGAGGGCATCTTCTGGCAGAAACTCGCCGCCTCGGCCACCGACAGGCGGTGGTGATAGTCGATGCCCAGAACGACCGCATCACCCAATTCCTCGCGTGCCTTGACGCACCATTTGGCCGTCACCGGGATGCTCTCGCGGGGTTCATAGCGCCCGTTCGACTGATGATCGGCGGGTGACAGGCGCATGGCAGTCCAGCCGTGTTCCATCAACATTTGCGCCTGTTCGATCATCTCGGGGCCGGGAGGTGCGCCCGTGCTGGCAAAGGTCGGGATCACGTCGCGCTGCTTGCCGCCCAGCAGTTGGTAGACCGGAACCCCCAGCGCCTTGCCCTTGATGTCATATAGCGCGATGTCGATGGCGCTGATGGCGGCCTGCAAGACGCGGCCCCCCTCGAAATACTGGCTGCGATACATTTCCTGCCAGAGCGCGCCGATGGCAAAGGCGTCGCGGCCGATCAGGAACTGGCTGTAGTGTTCAATCGCCCCCATCACCGCCTTTTCGCGGCCCGACAGGCCACTTTCGCCCCAGCCAAAGACACCCTCGTCGGTGTCAATCTTGACCAGCAGCTGGTTGCGGATGCCGACCCAGACGGCGTAGGGGGTGATTGAGCGGATTTTCATAAGGTCACCAATTGGTTACAGAGCCATCGCGGCGCTTCAGATGGGGCGCCTCCCAGAACTTGAACGCCTCGCGGGTCAGCGCCTTTTCGTCGATTTCAATGCCAAGGCCGGGGGTGTTGGCGACCGGGTAGACGGTGCCTTGCAGTTTGGGTTGCAGGGTAAAGACGTCATCGGTCTGCCCGCCGCCATAAAGGTCATTCGCGTTCACCCGGGTTTCGAGCCACGAGAAATTGGCAACCGCCGCCGACATGTGGATTGTGGCCGCCGTGCAGATGGGGCCAAGGGGGTTGTGCGGCATCAGGTCGACATAATGTGCCTCGGACCAGCCGGCGACCTTCATCGCCTCGGTCAGACCGCCGACGTTGCACAGGTCGATGCGGTTGAACTGGTGGATATCGCGTTCGATGAAGGGCAGGAACTGCCATTTCGACGCAAACTCCTCGCCAATGGCAAAGGGCACATCGGTGAGTTTGCGTAGCGCCTCATAGGCCTCAGGCGTCTCATCGCGGATGGGTTCTTCCAGGAAATCGAGAGTGCCGGAGGGCATTTTCTGGCAGAAACTGGCGGCCTCGGCCACGGACAGGCGGTGGTGCCAGTCGATGCCCAAGACCACCTCATCCCCCAGCGCTTCGCGGGCCTGAACGCAGGCGCGGGCGGTTTTGGCGATGTGTTCGCGGGGTTCAAAGATGCCGCCGGTGTCGCGGAAATCGGGGAAAAAGCGGATGGCGGTCCAGCCCGCCGCTTTCAGGTTCTGCGCCTGTTCGATCATCCCCGCCGCCTCGGGGGCGGAGGTCGAGGCGAAAGTGGGAATATGGTCGCGCTGTTTGCCGCCCAGCAGGTCATAGACCGGCACGCCCAGCGCCTTGCCCTTGATGTCATGCAAGGCAATGTCGATGGCGCTGATGGCGGCCTGCAAGACGCGGCCGCCCTCGAAATACTGGCTGCGATACATTTCCTGCCACAGGGCGCCGGTCTGCATTGGGTCGCGGCCGCGTAGAAACTCGGCATAGTGCTGAATCGCGCCAACAACGGCCAGTTCGCGGCCCGACAACCCGCTTTCGCCCCAACCAAAGATGCCCTCATCCGTCTCGACCTTGACGACCAGCTGGTTGCGGTGGCCGATCCAGACGGGAAAGGGTTTGACGTCGGTGATCTTCATTACCAGCTCCAGAGTGTGCCGTCTTCGGCGCGGGCGATGGGCAGATAGGCCTGTTTGTAGGGGTATTTGGCGGCAACCTTTTCATCGATGTCAACGCCGTGGCCAATCGCCTCGCCGGTGACCAGATAGCCGCCTTGTTGTTCCCAAGCGTGGGGGAACATCTCATGCGTGGCCTCCAGATAGCCCGAAAACTCTTGGATGCCAAAGTTGGGAACCCAGCGGTCGACATGGACATTGGCGCCCATGGCGATGGGCGAGACATCCATCGGGCCATGGCAGGCTGAGCGGACATGATAGATGGCGGCAAAGTCAAAGATGCGGCGCAGACCGGTGACTCCGCCGGCATGAACCGAGGTCACTCGGATATAGTCGATCAGCTGTTCGCTGATCAGTTGCTGGCAGTCATAGATGGTGTTGAAAATCTCACCCAGCGCCAAAGGGGTGGTGGTGTGCTGGCGGATCAGGCGGAAGCCCTCTTGCAGCTCGGCCGGCACGGCATCCTCCAGCCAGAACAGGCGGTAGGGTTCCAGGTCCCTGCCCAGACGGGCGGCCTCGATCGGGGTCAGGCGGTGGTGGACGTCGTGCAGCAGGTGCAGATCCCAACCCACGGTGTCGCGCAGGCGTTCGAAGAGTTTGGGGACCAAGGGCAGGTATTTGTGGGTGGACCATACCTCCTCGACCGGCAGGGTCTGGACCATGGCGCTTTGGTCTGTGCTGGGGCCGGTGCCATAGATCGGCGGCAGGCCGGGGATCGAGACTTGGGCGCGGATCGCCACCAGACCCTTTTCGCGCAGGGCCACCACACCTTCGACCGTCTCCTCGATGTCCCGGCCACCGACATGCTGGTAGATCATGATCTTGTCGCGCGAGGCACCACCCAGAAGTTGGTAAAGCGGCATGTTGGCCGCCTTGGCTTTGATATCCCACAGCGCGATGTCGATGCCCGAAATCGCGGCCATGGTGATGGGGCCCCGGCGCCAATAGGCGCCTTTGTAGAGATATTGCCAGATATCCTCGATCCGCATCGGGTCGCGGCCGATCAGGCAGGGGATCACGTGATCCTCGAGATAGGCCACCACAGCCTTTTCGCGGCCATTCACAGTGGCGTCGCCCACGCCATACAACCCCTCATCCGTGATGATCTTGACCGTCACGAAATTGCGGCCCGGTGAGGCGACGATGACCCGTATCTCTTTGATCTTCATGGTGTCCTCAGGTCTTACTCGGGTTGGGGCAGGGGGGTGTCGTCGGTCGGGTGTGTCCAACCCAGAAGGCGTTCGGCTTTGGCCGAGGTCATGAAGCTCCACCGCCCGGTCGGGGCACCCTTGATCGGGACGCCGGGGAAGTGTTTGGCGACAAGGGCGGTGCTGTCGACGGCATAGGCGGTGTCGGGGGCGACGATGTAGAACACCTCATGCCCCTTGAGGTCGGTTTGCACTGCCTTCAGACAAGCATCCGCCGCCGCATCCAGCCGGGTATAGGCCCAGAGGTGTTTGTCAGGCTTCCAGTCCAGTTTGGCATAGTGCCCGGCGGCAAAGGCGCGGTCGGGCAGGACCCAGTGGAACCGCATCGAGGCGATGCTGATCCCTTCATACCGCCGGGCAAAGGCATCGCCTTGCTGTTCGCAAATCCACTTCGACAGCGAATAGGGGTCTTCGGCGTAGTTCGGGTGGTCTTCGTCGATCGGGAAATAGTCATAGCGCGCATTGCGGCTGTAGGCCTGGCCGATGGCGTTGACGGAACTGGCCTGTGCGATGCGGAAGATGTTGTTTTCCACGGCGGCGCGCAGGGCGTTGTAGCTGCCGACCACGTTGTTGTTGTGGACGATGTGGTTGGGGTCGTTCATCGGGTGCGGGATGGCGGCCATGTGGATCATGGCATCGCATCCGGCAAAGGCGGCCACCAGTGCGTCATAATCGGCACAATCGGCGACATGATAGGTGACGCCGGGCAGGGGGTCTGCGGGCGCGAACCGGTCGATGCTGACGATCTGGTGGCCCTGCGCGCGACCCATCTCAGTGATCGCCCGCCCGATTTTTCCGGAACCGCCAGTAACTGCTATCTTCATGATCTAACTCGCATAAACGGCTTGGCGCAGGCCGCGGATGTAGCCGATGGCGTAAAGCCGGCCAAAGGAGGAATAGCCGGCATTGGCGTTGCTGTCGCCTTCCACCGTGGGCACATGGTCGGGGCGCAGCACGCCGTCGAACCCGATGTCGCGGTAGGCTTTCATGCAGGCCAGCATGTCGGTTTGGCCCGCGTCATGCCAAGTTTCATGAAACTTTTCCGGCACGCCACGCACGTCGCGGAAATGGACAAAGCTGATCTTTCTGCCAAACTTGCGGATGACCGCGGGCAGGTCATCGGTCATCAGGGTGAAGTTGCCCTGACACATCGTGATGGTGTTCATCGGGCTGTCGACCAAGTCCAGCAGGCGCTGATAGTTCGCAACGGACCGCATGATCCGGCCCACGCCACGAATGGGCGACAGCGGGGGGTCATCGGGGTGCATCGACAGTTTCACCCCGGCCTTTTCGGCCACCGGCAGAACCTTGCGCAGGAAGTATTCAAGGTTGGTCCACAGCGCCTCCTCATCAATCGGCGGCTCTTTGGTCAGGTCGGCGGGCACGTCGTTCAAATCGAAACTGGTGACAACCGATCCTCCGCGCGACGGGGTGGCCATGTTGGTGCGAACCCAGTTGAAATCGGTCATCCATTCATAACACCAGACCGGAATCCCCAGCTTCCCCATGTTTTCAAGCAGGGTGCAGACGGTCGCAATCTCTTCGTCCCGGCCGGGCAGACCGCGCTTGGCCTTGTTCAGGGGGGGGCGGGCCTCGATCACGGCCAGCTTGAAGCCACCCTCCTCATAGACCGCTTTCATTCGGGTCAGGGGGGCCAGATCGCACAGGCCTTCACCCGGCAGCAGGCTGTCAAATGGCAACCCGCCCACGGCCAAGTCAATGCCCGCCTGACGCGCCAGTTTCCACAGGGGCGTCGGCGTAGGAGCGATGAATTCTGCGATTTCCAGCATCTTCAGGCCTCGAGTTCGGATTTGACGGGCAACAGGTCGGACAGCCGTTCCGCCGCGATGGACGAATGCTCGGCATGCAGATAACAGGCTGCGGCCTGTTTGGGTTTGATCTGATAGAGCGGTGGCTGGGTCTTGCACTGTTCCATCGCCATGGGGCAGCGGGTGCGAAAGGGGCAACCGACCGAACTGCCGCCCGCCTCGCGGGCCTTGATCGTGTCACTGCCCCAGCGTTGGTCCAGCGTCGGCCAAGGGATGCTGTCAACCAGCAGGCGGGTATAGGGGTGCTGCGGCGATTTGATCACCTGATCGACATCGCCCGCCTCCATGATACCGCCGCGATAGAGGACAATGATGGATTTCGCGATGTGATAGGCGGTGGTGAGATCATGGGTGATATAGATGATAGACACGCCATGGTCGCGCTGCAAATTCCGCAGCGTTTCCAATATGCTGGCGCGCAAGCTTGCATCAACCATCGACACCGGTTCATCGGCAATCAACAGGCGGGGTTTCAACAGCAACGCCCGCGCCACGTTGATCCGCTGGCGCTGACCGCCTGACAGTTGGTGCGGGAAGCGGCCCAAGACATCCTCGGGGCGCAGGCCCACGGCCTTTAGCGCCTCGTCCATCTTGGCGCGGGCCTCAGCGCCGGATTTAGCCAGTTTGAACTGCTTGATCGGCACGGTCAGCAGGTGGTCAACGGTGTAGAACGGGTTGAACACGGCGAAGGGGTCCTGAAACACCGCCTGCACTTCACGACGAAACGCCAGGCGGTCCTCGCCTTTCAGAGTGGTGATGTCGCGGCCGCGGTAGATGATCTGCCCGGTCGAGGGCGGGATGAACCCCAAGAGCAACATCGCCAGCGTGGTTTTGCCCGACCCGCTTTCCCCCGCGACCGTCATGATGGTCGGTTCATCTTCCTTCAGGGTCAGGGAAATGTCCTGCAAGGCGACAGTGGATTTGGCATTGATCAGCCCGCGCGAATAGGTTTTCGACACATGGCGCAGTTCCAGAAGGTTGGCCATTCATGCCTCCTCGTTATACAGGTGGCAGGTGACCAACCGGTTGCCCTGAACCATGCGGGTCGTGGGGCGGGTGGTCTTGCAGATGTCCATGACCTTTGCGCAGCGCGGATGGAACGAACAGCCACCGGGCAGGCGCAGCAGCGACGGGGCCAGACCCGGAATGCCCTGAAACACGCCCTTGTTTTCCAGGTTGGGCAGCGAGCTGATCAGCGCGGCGGCATAGGGGTGAACGGGTTTGGTGAACATCTCGCGCACGGTCGACACTTCGACCAGGCGGCCCGAATACATCACCGCGACCCGGTCGACGAATTGCGCCATCAGGCCCATGTCATGGCCAATCAGAATGACGGCGGCGTTGATCTGGTCCTTGACCCGGTCAATCGTCTCCATCACCTGGCGCTGTGTCACCACATCCAGGGCCGAGGTGGGTTCATCCGCGATGATTACCGAGGGTTGCAGCAGAATGCCGATGGCGATGCAGACCCGCTGCTTCATGCCGCCTGACAATTCATGCGGATACATCCTGAACACGGCAGGGTCGAGGTCGACCGATTTCAACGCGTTCACACAGCGTTCCTCGACCTGGGCGCGGCTGTCCTTGATGCCATGCGACCGAATTGCATCGACCAACTGGGCCCCGATCCGGGTGACCGGGTTCAGCGAGTTCATCGCCCCCTGCGGGATATAGGCGATCTTGCTCAGGCGGGCCTGGCGCATGTCCTCTTCGCTCAGCGACATCAGGTCAACGCCGCCAATCTCGACCCGGCCGCCCTCGATGCGGCCCGGCGGTTTGATCATGCGCATCATGGCCAGGGCAAGCGTGCTTTTGCCCGAACCGCTTTCGCCCACCATGCCCAGCTTTTCTCCGGCGTTCAGGGTAAAGCTGACATCGTCCAGCGCCTTGGCACGGCCAGAATCGGTGTAATAGGTGACTTCCAGATTGCTGACCCGCAGGACAGGGTTTTGGTCTTGACCCATGTTCATACCCTATTCCGACTTGCGCACGCGGGGGTTGGCCAATTCGTCCAGCCCCATGTTGATCAGCGCCAGCGATCCCAGGATCAACACCATCGCGATGGCTGGCTCGATCGGCCACCACCACCAGCCGTTGAAGAACGCGCCCTGTCCCTGTGCCGACCAGATGATGTTGCCCAAAAGCGGCTCGCGCAGGGGGCCTAGGCCAAGCACGGCGAGGTAAAACGACGCAAATACCGCCTGAAACACCTGCACCACAAAGGCGGCGGCGATGAAGGGCAGCAGGTTGGGCATGATCTCCTTGAAGATGATGCCCATCGACCCAACACCTGACAACTTGGCCACGGCGACGAACTGGCGCTCCTTCATCGTCAGGACTTGGGATCGCACCACCAGCGTCGTGCCCATCCAAGACAGCACCACAATGATCAGCGCCATCATGAAGATCGTGACATCCCGCTTGTCCAGCGTGCCCGCAACCACGACCTGGATCAGCAGCACCGGAATGGGTGTCAGGATCTGGCAGACCGTCTTGATGATCGTGTCGATCCAGCCGCCGAAATAGGCCGAGATAAAGCCCAGCACCACCCCGATCACCGTGCCGATGCCCCCGGCCAACAGGCCAATCGCCGCCGTTTGCCACATGCCCACCACCATGGCTGCCAACAGGTCACGCCCGAAAAAGTCCGTGCCCAGTGGGTATTTCAGGCTGGGGGCCTTTTTGGCCGCTGCGGTCAGAGGATAGGCATGTTTGGGGTCGATCACCATGAAGCCGATCGCCGTAAAGGCAATCAGGAAGAACAGGATCGCCAGCCCCACCGCCAGGCTCTTGTTGCGTTTGGTATAGCGCAGTGCCAGCGCAAGCCTGCTGGGTCGCACCACTTCGGTCATCGTTGCATCGGCCACGGGGTGCAGGCTCCTATTCGTTGCGGATTCTGGGGTCGAGGAGGGGATAGACGAACTCCATCAACACCATGAGAGTGGCAACCGCCCCGGTGATGAACAGCACGATGCCATAGATGACCGGGAAATCGTTTGACCGGATTGCGTTGTTCAGCGCCTGCCCGATGCCGGGCAGGCCAAACAGCCCCTCGACCACGATGGCCGAGGTGACGACCGTGCCCAGCGCCAAAGCCAGCGCCGTGGCCTGTGGCAGCAGCGTGTTGCGCAGGTAGTAATCGCGAAAGATGGCGCCTGCGCCCAGCCCCTTGTGCTCGGCAAAGTTCACATAGTCCTCGCCCTGAATGGTGATGCCCATGCCCCGCATCGACAAGACCCACCCCCCAACCGACCCCAGGATCAGCGATAGCGCCGGCAGGACCTGATGTTTCAGGACGTCCAGCATGAATGTCCAGGACCCGTCCGGCACGACCCCGATGGAATAAGACCCGCCCAGTGGCAGCAACTTCATCCGGAACCCCAGAAAGAACAGCAGCAGGACGCCCATGATGACCGGTGGCACGCCGGTCAGCAGCACAAAAGGCGTTGCAAAAGCACGAACCCAGCCCGGCGCCTTGGGCCAGGCCGACAATGCCCCCAGAAGGTTGCCGATCAAAAAGCTGATGATCGTCGTCACCAAGAGCAGCGACAGTGTCCACGGAATGGCCTGCATGATCACATCCGTCACCGTCATCGGATAGCGGTTCAGCGAGAAGCCAAAATCCAGTTTGAAGATGCTGACGATGTAATCCTGGTATTGGTCCCACAGCGGGCGGTCCAGACCGAACTGCTTGGTGTAGGATTCGATGATCTTTTCCAGATCGGTGGGGGAAAACCCGCCCGTTCGGGCCAGTTCGGCAAAGCGTTCGCGAATGGCATTGGTCTCGGACATGCGCGGGATGAAGAACACGATGGTCGAAGCCGACCAGATGACAAGCGCAAGGAATAGCAGGCGTCGGATGACCAACCGCAGCATTACGGATCTCTTTCAACTTGAGGGCGTGGTCCAAGGGCGCGCGACGGGCGCGCGCCCTTGGCTGAAACAGCCCAGATCAGGCCTTTTTCAGGGCGCTGACGACCAGAAGGCCGGTTTGCGCCCAGAACGCGCCATTGGTCCCCGAGGCCAGATTGGCGGTGGTCGGCCAGTTGGTCCAGTAGGTCTGGTTATAGGCGATGCGGTGCAGCCACTGGATGACCGGCACGTCGATCTGGTCCGTCCAGTAAATCTCCAGCGCCTTGACGGCATTGGCATGGAAAGCCGGATCGTCCGAGGCGAGCGGGGCCATCGCATCAAGCGCCGCATCGTAATCGGGGTTCTTGTAGCGAGAGAACCGGTTGTTGCCCGCCGAGGTGCCGATCGATTCCGAAAAGCGGCCATGGAACAGTTCGAACGCGGCATAGGGGTCCTTCAGGCTGGCCCCATGGCCAAACATGTACAGGCCCGGCGCACCGTCTGCCATGTTCTGATAGGCGTTTGTGCCAAAGTTGACGGCCGCATCAAAGCCCGCAGCCAGCAGGAACTCGACCAGGATCGGCACGATGTCGCTGTGGATGCCTTCAAAACCGTGGATGGTGCAATCGACCGTCGCCCCGTCCTTTTCCCACAGTCCGTCGCCGTTCTTGGCAAAACCGGCTTCGGTCATCAGGGCCGCAGAGGCGTCGACGTCAAACAGACCCGGCTTCAGCTTTTCTTCCAGCGCCTTGACTTCGGGGCTGTCCACAAAGGCTTGAAGGCCCGGATACAAGGGGAAGGGATAGATCGTGGCGATCTTGGCCCCTTCGTACAGGATGTCGTTGATGATGTCGCGGTTGATGGACAGGCTGATGGCGCGGCGCACACGGGCGTCATTGTAGGGCGCAAGCTGGGTATTCATCCACAGCGAGTTCGGCCACCAGTCCAGATAGCCATAGGGCGATTCGCTGCCGGTATGGGTGGTGATCTTGTCGTTCTGCGCCAGAATGTTGCCGATGACCGACGACCGCATGTCCAACGCCGAGTCCATCTCGTTGTTGACGATGCGCTGTGCGATGGTGTCCATGTTCTGGCCCACCTGGCCGCCAAGGTTGGACATGATGATGCGCTTGACTGCCGGAAGTTCCATCAGACCCGCCTCGACGGCCCACCAGGTCTCCCGCAGATTGTAGATCTTTTGCGACGAGTTCCAGGCAACCAGATCGTAAGGCCCGGAATGCGGCATTTCAACACCGCCGGCATAGGCGTTGACATCGGCCTGGCCTTCCAGCGCGTGGGCCGGAACAATCGGGATGCCCGTGTCGAACTTTTCGCACAACACTTCGAATTTGAAGCGCGGGGCAGGGATCTTGAACTTCACATCCACGGTCAGGTCGTCGACCATGGTGACGGTGTCCACGAACTGCACGAAGGCGGCGTGGTAGGGCAGTTTGTCATTGCTCAACTGGCCGTTGAAGGTAAAGACCACGTCCTTGGCCGTCACGGCGACACCGTCGCTCCACTTGGCCAGCGGGTTGATCTTGATCTGCAACGAGGTAAAATCGGGTGCGGTGTAGTCCATGCTGGAGGCGAGCCAGGGAATATAGTCATCCTTGAAAATGCCGAAATACATCAGCGGTTCCCACATGAAGACGTTGCCTTCCTGGTGGGTATAGCCGGGCACGGCCCAGGGGTTGGTCACCCCGACCGGCGAGGTCATCGACCAGCCCAGCACCAGTTGCGCATCACGCGGCAGGTCTGCCAGTGGTGTGGCGGGGACAATCTCGGTCGCGGCGTCCTGTGCAAAGGCCGCCATCGGCAGGCTTCCTGCGGCCAACGCCCCTGCGGCGGCCGTCATCATGAACTGCCGACGGTGCATCATGAACACCGACGGCGGCACTCGGTTCTTATCTGACATTCTCTTGTCCTCCCAGACAATCTTGGTCGACTGCAATTCCGTTTTTGTTTTTGGCCTGCTTGGGCAAGCGGTCGTTTCCTTTGCCATCGTGCTGCGCAGGTTTGTCCCGCGTTCCGGTTCACCAGGGCAGACGTGCGCCAGAAGGCTCCAGCACGCTGAAGCGACCCTAACAGTAAGTTACACAATGATTTTCCTCTTGGGGGGATGTCAGCACGCCAAAACTGGCCTGTCAATATTGATCTGTCGGGGTCGCTTGATTTCATCGTTTGCGCTAACTTAATAGCGGCCCCCGCGATTTGATGACGCTTTGGAATGAGAGTGCGGATGGCAGGCAATCCCCTGGAAACGGACGAACGGTCGCCACGCCGCTTTTTGAAGGGGCGTGCCGCGCAACGGCGTCGAATCGCCAACGGTCTTTCTCGCATTTTCATCCGCCGCTCGGGTCGGACGTGTCGCGCCGGCCCCCTTGACCCAAAAACTTTGCCCCAGGTGCGCAAAACTGGATATATCAAATCAAGTTGGTGGGTGTGACTGGGAAAGGCTGCGCAATGAGACAGACTTGGCGATGGTTTGGGCCCAAGGATCTGGCTTCGGTCGATGACATGCTGCAGGTGGGGGTGCAGGGTGTGGTGACGGCGCTGCACCATGTGCCAACGGGCGCGGTCTGGACAGCGCAAGAAATTGCGGCGCGTCAGGGCCTGCTGGCGCGCATGACGGATGGTGCGGCGTCTAACCTGCGGTGGGAGGTGGTCGAAAGCCTGCCAGTGTCCGAAGAGATCAAAAAGCAAAAGGGCAACTGGCGCGACCACGTTGCGAACTGGAAAACCAGTCTGACGAACCTTTCCCGCGCCGGACTTGACGTGATTTGCTATAACTTCATGCCAGTGTTGGACTGGACCCGCACCGATCTGCGCTGGCGCCTGCCCAATGGCGCCACGTGCATGCGGTTCGACATCATCGACTTTGCCGCCTTCGATATCCACATCCTCGCCCGCCCCGGCGCCGCCGCCGATTTCCCGCCAGCGGTGGTTGAGGCGGCTGCCGAACGTCACCGCGGCATGGATGACGCTGCCCGCAAGGACCTGGCCGCAAATGTGGCCTTTGGCCTGCCGGGCGCAGCCGAGACCATGTCCCTCGCCGATGTCCGTGCTCATCTTGCCGAGTATGACGCAATCTCTGCCGAAACCCTGCGCCGCCACCTGATCGACTTTCTGGCCGAGGTCACGCCCTTGGCGCAAGATTTGGGGATGCGGCTGTGCTGCCATCCCGACGACCCGCCTTTCCCGCTGTTGGGGTTGCCGCGCATCATGTCGACCGAGGCAGATTTTCAGACGGTGCTGGATGCTGTCGACCTGCCCGCCAATGGCGTGACCTTTTGCACAGGGTCCTTTGGCGCACGGGCCGACAATGACCTGCCCGCCATGATGCGCCGGCTTGGCCCTCGTGTGCATTTTGTCCATCTGCGCAATGTTCGCCGCGAGGGGGACACCCTGCGTGACAGTTTTCACGAGGCCGAACACCTGACCGGGAATACCGACATGGTCGCCGTGATCGCCGCGATCCTTGCCGAAGAACGGCGTCGCCGGGCCAAGGGGCGGGCCGATTGGAACTTGCCGTTCCGCCCCGATCACGGCCAGGACATTCTGGATGACCTCGGCCGTCGCGGCCAACCCGGGTATCCTACCATCGGGCGGCTGAAGGGCCTGGCCGAACTGCGGGGAATCATGACGGCGCTGGACCATCCCATGGTCACGGTCGCACCGATGTGACCAATGACTTGACGGCACATTCAAGCCAGAAACCGAGCCAGTGAGGCCTGCAAGGTTGGTTCATCGGGGGCGTCGCCGATCACGGCCAGAATGTCATCGGCCCCCAGGCCATCGGGCAGCATTTCGGGGGGTTGGACGGTATGGCGGACGGTCTGAATCAATAGCCGCCCGGCCGGGGTCCGCACCACGCCCTTCAGCCGGATCAACCTGTTGCCATGCGCATGCAACAGCGCAGACAGCCACAACGAAAGGCTCGCCCAGTCTGCGCCCCTGGGAATGGGCAGTGTGACCGCTGTCACGGCACGCGTGGCCTGCGCCAGCGGCAAGGGTGCGGCTTTCAGGGCCGGAAGGGGCACCGTAACCCCGGCCACGGCCGCAGACAGCGTCGCTATCGGGTTCAAATCGGCAAGGGTCGCGGCAAGGCGGGCCGTCGCACCGGGCGTCGCCGCATCGGTCTTGGCCAGGATCAGTGCGGTCGCGGCCCGTATCTGACAGATTGCCAGGTCACCCGAGGCCAATTCAGAGGCACCGTTCACCGCGTCGACCAAAACTGTGGTGCCGATCAGGCGGAAATGGCGGGCCAGAACCGGGTCGTCCGAAAGAGTTGCGATAATCGCGGCCGGATCGGCAAGACCGCTGGTCTCAAGGATGATCTCGGGGACCGTCTCACCGGCGCTGCGCCGGTTCGCAAGCTGGCGCAAAGCTGCAATCAACTCTGTCCGACCCTCACAAGAGGCGCATCCCCCCGCCAATACGGTCAGCCCATGCGCCTGTGACAGCATGGCGTCGTCAACCGCAATCCCTGCAGCCTCATTCACAATGACATGGGCGCGCAAACCGCAGCGCAGCTGGTGGCGCAGCCAGGTCGTCTTGCCGGCGCCCAGCCAGCCGCCCAATACGGTTACAGGCAAGCGATTGTCGATCGTGCTAGCAAGGGGTCGAACCCTCGGCCCGCAAGTCGATCGACTGTCGGCCAAAGCTCGGCCGGGTCGGTCACGATCACGCTGGCCCCTGACAGGGTGGACAGGATCAGCCCATCGGTCACCCCGTCATCATGCGCGGCCATCCCGTAAGGGCGCAGCACCCGCGCCAGCACCTGCGCCCGGCGGACGCGGGCGCGCAGGCGGTCATGCGGGGTGTCCAGCCTTGCGTCGGTCCAGTGCCCCGTGCGGGCCGGAAAGCCGCAGGCGTTGCACATCAGATCACCTCGGGTCGTGCCGCGCCGGCAAAGGGGAAACGGCTGCGGAAATCGCGGGCGATATCCTCGAACGGCAGCCATTCAACACCAGAGTGTTTCGAGATGTATTCGATCAGCCGTTCCAGCATCAAGAGAACTTGCGGGCGGCCTGCAACATCGGGGTGGATGGTGAAGGCGAACACGGCATAGTCCATCTCGCGGTAGACCCAGTCGAACTGGTCACGCCACATCTCCTCGATGTCACGCGGGTTGACAAAGCCATGGCTGTTGGGCGCCTTTTTCATGAACATCATCGGCGGCAGGTCATCGACATACCAGTTGGCGGCAATATCGACGAGGTCAATCTCGCGGCCATGTTTCAAGGGGTGCATCCAGTCGGCGGCGGTCTTGGAATAGTCGATGGTGTTCCAGCTGTCGCCGACGCGGGCATAAAACGGCTGGAAATCACGGTAGCCTTGGGAATGGTCATATTCAAAACCATGCTTCAGCAGCAGCGCGGCCGTGGAGTTCGACATCTCCCACCAGGGTGCCACATAGCCGCGGGGGGCTTTGCCGGTCAGATACTTGATCAGTTCGATGGATTTGACCAGCACATCCTCTTCCTGCGTCGGCGTCATGGCGATGGGGTTTTCGTGCAGATAGCCGTGTGCGCCAACCTCGTGGCCATCCTTGACGATCATCTCCATTTCCTTGGGGAAGGTTTCAAGGCTGTGGCCCGAGATGAAAAAGCTGGTTTTCAGATCGTATTTCTTGAACATCCGCAACAGGCGGGGAATCCCCACCTCGGTCGCATAGATGCCGCGCTGAATGTCAGAGGGGCTGTCGCCGCCGCCATAGCTGCCGATCCAGCCAGCGACCGAGTCGATGTCGGTGCCAAAAGCGCACATGATCTTTTTGGGCATGGGGTCACACTCCAATGGGCATAAGGGTTTCGTCGCGCACAACCGGGCGCGGGGCGATCAGGTCGCGCCATTGCGAATTGGCGCGGGACACGGGCGGGTTGGCGGTGCGCCGCACGTGCTGGCCGTGGCCGGGCTGCGGCGCACCCCCCTTCGGCCCCCACAGGACGGTGCCCCGTGACAGGGTATAGCGGGGGAGGCCGGTGACGGTAAAGCCTTCGAACACGTTGTAATCAATCGCGGATTTCTGTGTGGCGGCCGAGATGGTCTTGGTGGCCGAGGGGTCGAACACCACGATGTCGGCATCGGCCCCGACCAGAATGGCGCTCTTCTGGGGATAAATGTTCAGGATCTGCGCGATGTTGGTCGAGGTGACGGCGACGAACTCGTTCATCGTGATCCGACCCGTCGCGACGCCGTGCGTCCACAAGAGGCTCAGCCGATCCTCCAGCCCGCCAGTGCCGTTCGGGATCTTGGTGAAATCACCACGGCCCAACTGTTTCTGCTTGGTGGTAAAGGCGCAGTGGTCAGTTGCCACCACCGACAGCGTGCCCGCCGCAAGACCGGCCCAAAGGCTGTCCTGATGGCGCTTGTCGCGAAAGGGCGGGCTCATCACGCGCTGGGCGGCATGGTTCCAGTCGGGGTTGGCATATTCGCCCTCGTCCAGCAACAGATGCTGGATCAGCGGTTCGCCCCAGACCCGGGTGCCCGCCTGTTTCCAGCGGCGGATCGCCTCATGCGCCTCTTCGGAGGAGGTGTGGACGATGTAGACCGGCACTCCCACGGCATCGGCGATCATGATGGCGCGGTTGGTCGCCTCGCCCTCGACCGTGGCGGGGCGGGAATAGGCGTGGGCTTCGGGGCCGCGATTGCCCTCGGCCAGCAGTTTTTGCTGCAAGCCGGCAATCAGGTCGCCGTTTTCAGCGTGGACGAACGGGATCGCCCCCAATTCGCGGCAGCGGGTGAAACTTGCGAACATCTGATCATCGTTCACCATCAACGCGCCCTTGTAGGCCATGAAATGCTTGAAGGTGTTCACCCCACGGTCCACGCAGTCCGCCATCTGCGCCCAGATGTCCCGCGACCAGCCAGTGATCGACATGTGAAAGCCATAGTCGATGCTGGCCTGCCGGGCGGCGCGCTCTTCCCACAATGCCAGCGGGCCCAGCAGATCGGTGGAGGAGGATATGATGTGATCCACGATCATCGTTGTCCCGCCCGATGCGGCGGCAAAGGTGCCGCTTTCCCAGGTTTCGGCGGTCGAGGTGCCCATGAACGGCATTTCCAGATGGGTGTGCGGGTCGATCCCGCCGGGCATGACATAGGCACCGGTCGCGTCAATCACCGTGTCGCCGGACAGGTCCGCGCCGATGGCGGTGATGATCCCGCCCTCCACCAGCACGTCGGCCTTATAGGTCAAGTCATGGGTGACGACAGTGCCGCCTTTGATGACAGTGGTCATGGCTTACTCCGGCAGGATGACGCCCGTCCGTTCGGTGATGAGG
>CAMBWO010000010.1 GCA_945871285.1 Pseudorhodobacter antarcticus
CATCAGCCCGGCATCGCCAAGCAGATCTTCAGGCCGCTCGCAGCCCTTCAGAAGTTCGTCCAGCAGTTCCTTGGAAATCGTCATCGTCCTTGCTCCTCTCAGGAAGCATGGACCAAATCCCAGTTACACAGAATATCTGACACTCTCCCGAACTGGCAATCAGCAAACTCGAACGGGACCTATCCTGCACCTCCCCACGATGAGACAGGTCATACGTGGCACCACGGGGATGAAATGTTGC
The DNA here is from genome assembly GCA_945871285.1 of Pseudorhodobacter antarcticus. Classification (GTDB taxonomy): domain Bacteria; phylum Pseudomonadota; class Alphaproteobacteria; order Rhodobacterales; family Rhodobacteraceae; genus Stagnihabitans. The sequence continues at coordinate 242 of CAMBWO010000010.1, forward strand.
TCAACTACATCCGCAAAGGTGGGCAAGTTGTGCTGGACGAGATGGGTGTCGATTTCATGTCAGGCATGCCCGCGTTCGGTGAGCAACTTTCGGATGCCGAGATCGAAGCGATCCTCGCCTATATCAAATCGACTTGGCCAGCGCGGGTCCGCGCCACGCAGGAAGACCGCACCCGCATGGAGGCGGCGAGCGAATGAACCAGCACCTTAGTCTCTCCCCAAGAAGAAACCTGCTTGCCTCTCAAGTGGCTAGAGGGTTCACACACGACAAAATCAGCCCTATTTCCCAGAAGGTCTCACCTATGCGCGTTACCCAAATGATACTTGCCGCCACGTTTGCACTAGCGTTGCCAGAACAATCCCTGTCGCAAGAGATCTCCGATGATCGGATCAAGGCGCTCGTGGCCGAAACACTTCGGGAAAATCCCGAACTGGTGCTGGAAGCCTTGCAGGCCCTGGAAGCGCGCCAAGCCGAAGCTCAGGCCGCCACAGCCGCGTCTGTCCTCACCAAAGAACGCACCACTTTGGAACGCGACCCCAATGCGCCAATCCTCGGCAATCCGGACGGCGACGTCACGATTGTGGAATTCTTTGACTATAATTGCCCCTACTGCAAACGGGCCATGCCCGAAGTCAATGCCTTGATGACCGAGGACACCAACGTGCGCCTTGTTTTGCGTGAGTGGCCGATCCTGAGCGAGGGGTCTGCTTTTGCTGCCCGCGCCGCCCTGGCGTCGCGGCAGCAGGGCAAATACGCCGAAATGCACGACGCCCTGATGACGATGCGCGGCAAGGTTGAAGCAGAGGCCGTGCTGCGCATAGCAGGTGAGGTCGGTCTCGACATTGAGAAGCTGAAGATCGACATGCAGTCGCCCGAAGTTGAGGAGCATATTGCCACCTCAATGAGACTGGCCGAGGCGCTTGGTTTCAATGGCACGCCCTCGTTCGTGGTCGGCGATCAGCTGATCCCCGGTTTTGTGGAAAAGCCGCAGTTGGTCGAAGCCGTGACAGCAGCACGGGCGGTAGAATGAGTGTCCTATTGCCGCGCTTTCCTGTCGCCCGTCTTCCATTCTCGTTTGCGGACGTGGAAAGGGTCCAGACCGCGATCAAGAGGTCATTCTTGGTGGTTGTAGTGTGGATGGCCCTGTCAGGGAACGCCTTGGCACATTCGTTCACTGCAGCTCTTATAGTCGCCGGCGATAACCGTGAAGCAAGCCTCGCAGAAGCCGTCCGCGGTTTCCTGCTGGCGGCAGACGAGCGGGATGCGCACGCGAACGAAACGTCTGACGGGCATCTGGGTGGGGTCGATGTGCATGTACTTCCGCTTCCGCGCGATGCAGCGGCGCTGGTCGAAGGCCTGATCGGTAACCCCACCGAGCCCGGCGATGTCGTGGTCGTCTTTGGCACTGAAGCTGCAGCAAGCGAAGCCGTGCGAAAGTATCAGTCCAATAGCACCGTCTTGCTGCAAGCTGTGCTGACTGAGGGATGGGACGATGACGAAGGGACTGGCAGTTTTGTGGCGCGCTACCAACGCGCCTATGGCACCGCGCCCGGTGTGTTGGCGGCAACAGGCTATCACGCAGCGCGCCGTCTGGATGTAGCCATCAGACCGCTGGACGGTGTATTCCCGCGGGCGGCTCTGGAAGACGCTTGGCGGTCAACCGATTCTAGGCTGCCTTGGTAATCCTGAAGTTCTCGGAAGTCGCCGCCTGCGCCGCGCCGCGAAGAGTCTGTGCTTTTGGCGCGTTCCCGCTTGCCTGACCCAGGTCAGGCGGCCGGATAGCTGGTGAAGATGCTGCTGCTGCCGTCAAGTCCGACGAGAAGAACGTCATAGGCTTCGCGCTCGGATTCTGGCCCCATGCCGGGAGAGCCGAAAGGCATGCCTGGAACGGTGAGCCCGACAGCAGCGGGACGTTCGGCCACCAAGCGACGGATATCGGCAGCTGGGACGTGGCCTTCGATGGTGTAGTCGCCGATCGTCGCCGTGTGGCACGAGACAAGATTATCGGGGATGCCACGTTCGCGCTTGAATGCGGTCAGTTCTTCAAGGCTGCGCTCTTCGAAGCTGACGGCAAAGCCGTTCTCGCGAAGGTGGCCGATCCAGGCATTGCAGCAGGGGCAGCCCGGATCCTTGACCACGTGGATGCTCGCGTCTGTTTCGGCCCAAACGGACGTGGTGGCGAGGCTGATGGCCCAACTCATTGCTCCGATCATGGTGCGTCGAGATATCCGCATGTTTTTGTCCCTCGCAGTTGAACACCTTACCATCTTTGTAGTGGTCTGCAGGCATCCAAGCCATCAATCTTTGGTGGATTTGTGCCCGATCACCGAAAGATTACTCCAATCGCGGATCGTCAGCTTGCACCAGAAGAACACCATGATTGTTGTCTGCGTCGTCATCCGTAATCTTGCGGGTTTCGACCCCGGGCAAATCGGCAAAAGCTTCCATCATGCGCTTCGGAAACCACGTCATCGGCAAGCCTTCAAAGCCGGGGACACCTTCAAGGACCCGAGAGAGCGCAATGGTGCAGTTCGCTTTTGGAACGGCACCATAGGCCATTGCCCGCTGCATGATCAGTGCGGCCACTTCGGGCGAAACTTCGACCGTCTGCTCCACCACGTCGAAAGTCTCGCGCGCATGGTAGTCGATATAGAAATCAACCATTTTTGGCGTAACACCGAAATGCACATCGTTGCGCTCGGGAAGCTGCGGGTGGCGCCATGTTCCGGCGGGATCAAACATGACCCTCTGAGCGCCGTTGATCAGAAGCCCGGCATGCGCTCCAGAGCCATTGCGTGTCGAAAGCACGGTGTAGAGTGTTACCGACGTCGGGCCGGGATGCGTGTAGCGTGATGCGACAACAGCCGCCTCCGGTGCCCAGATCGGTTCCGCCCCGCAGGCTGCCAAACTCAGGGTTGTCGCTATGGCTAGAAAAATCTTCATCATCTGTATCACCCGCCCGTGTAGCCAAACCATTATTCGCAAAACTTCGGTCATCCAGTAAACTTTCTGATAGGGCAGGTGGTGTATACAAATTCCGACAATTCTGCCGCATCCCCCGCAGATTTTTGGGGCGGCGCCGAGACACCAAAATGTCAAATGACTGTGCCGCATCATGCTGATAACTACAGTTCCATGAACAAGTCGGCCCCCTTCGCTAAAGTCCTGGTTTTCGCAGCCTATATGCTGGCGATGCTTGTTCCCGGTTGGACCATGGGTGGAGAGCAAACTCAGGCTGAACATGCGCAGATGATGGCCATGGCCGGTCACGAAATGACCATGGCCGATATGGGCAGCGACAAGTCAGACCAAACAATGCTCTTGTGCCAGCAACATTGTTTGGTTGTGGTTGCGGCCCTGCCGGCAGCAGATCAAACGATTGAAATAGCCGGGCACCCGATTGACGTTGTGACCGGAGATGATCCTCTGGTTTCCTCCCTGGCCTTTCCGCCCCCCGGACATCCTCCAAAAGCCGTAGTGATCTGACCCCGCAGAGCAGGCGCTCGCGCCATGGTCTGCCAGTCTGTTGTTTTCTGCGACTTACAGGAGAACTCACATGTCGCTTTTGACCCGACGCGGCTTTCTTGCCGCAACTTCGGCTTCGGCCGCTACTTTGCTTTTGCCCGCCCAAGTGCGTGCTCAATCCACCCGGATGACCCTTTCAGCCACATCGCGCACCATTGAGGTGCAAGGCAAGGCTGCGACAGTCTGGGGCTTGCTCGACGGCAACGGACGTTCCGGCCTTGTCCTTGATCCGGGGCAGGCCTTCGCGGTTGATCTGACCAATACGCTTGACGCACCGACCATCATCCACTGGCACGGTCAGATCCCGCCCAATATGCAGGACGGGGTGCCCGACCTGCCGATGCCGATGCTGCAACCCGGAGAGTCCCGCGGCTATGACTTTGCCGCACGTCCCGGGACGCATTGGATGCATGCCCATATCCCCGAGCATGAAATGCTACTGCTTGCTGCCCCGCTCGTGGTTCGCCGACCGGAAGATGTGTCGGCCGACAGGCAGGAAGTGACGCTATTCCTGCATGACTTCTCCTTCAGACCACCAGCCGAAGTGCTGGCGGAGATCACTGGCGGCACCTCGATGGCCGGGATGGATCACAGCCAGATGGGGCAGGACGGCACGGCCGCGATGGACATGGACGTGATGGGGCAGGGCGACGCTATGTCGATGCCGGGCATGGACGGTATGGCCATGGACCTGAACGATTACAACTTTGATGCCTATCTCACCAACGACCGCACCCTTGACGACCCCGAGGTATTGCAGGTCGACAAAGGCGGCCGGGTCCTTGTCCGCGTCATCAATGCGGCAGCAGCGACGGTATTCTGGATCGACACAGGCAGCCTGCCGGGGCGGTTGGTCGCCGTGGATGGCGAGCCGGTCCAGCCCGTGCCCGGCAGCCGTTTCGGCTTGGCCATGGGTCAGCGGCTTGACATCGAACTGAATGTGCCGGCCGAGGGTGGAGCTTTCCCCATCCTTGCGCTGCGAGAAGGCGCGAAAGAACGCACGGGCCTGATTCTAGCGACGCCGGGGGCTACGGTGACGAAGGTATCCAGTCTGTCTGACGCTGAACATCCGGCATTCAGCGCTGACCTTTCGCAAGAGGCTGCTTTGCGCGCCGTCATGTCGCTGCCCCAACGCGCGCCGGCTTCGCAGCCGATGCTGATGCTGGGCGGGTCGATGATGCCCTATGTCTGGACGATCAACGGCCAGACCTGGGGCAAACATGTCCCTGTCACCGCGAAGTCCGGCGACAGGGTAGAGATCACGTTCCACAACATGTCGATGATGGCGCATCCCATGCACTTGCACGGTCATGCGTTTCAGGTGGTCAGCACGGGTGGCGCGCGTTTTGCAGGTGCGGTGCGCGACACTGTGCATGTGCCACCCATGGGTATGGTGACCGTCGCGGTGGATGCAGGCGAAGCCGCGCGGTGGATGCTGCACTGCCACCACATGCCCCACCTTTCAACGGGCATGATGACCGAGTTCGCAGTATCGGCCTAAAAGCCGCCGTGGCCCGCAGTATGCTTGCGGGCCACGGCCCTTTTCGCAGGAGACCGGGAGTGACGCAATTCTTTGGACGACGCGCCGTTCTTGCGGCACTGGCAATGCCATTCGTCACGCAGCGTGCACACGCGCGAGAGCCCTTTCGACTTCGTGGGGAACCCCAGCCATTGCTCTCGCCCCCGATCGTAGACGAGTCAGGGCGCGAACGGCGTCTCGAAGACTTCGCGGGCCGTGTGATTCTCTTGAACATCTGGGCAACATGGTGCCCGCCGTGCCGGGAAGAAATGCCAATGCTCGACCGGCTTCAGGCCCGGATCGGCACATCGGATTTCCTTGTGCTTCCACTTTGCATTGATGACGCGGGCATTGACCGGGGGCGGCGCTTTTACGACGAAATCGGGATAGCAAACCTGCCGCTGTTCTGGGCTGAGTCCCTTCGTGTTCAACTGGCCCTCGCCTTTGTCGGACTTCCGACGACGCTATTGATCGACCGAGAAAGTCGTGAGATCGGGCGGCTGCAAGGCCCGTTCGATTGGGACAGTGATGAAACCGCCACCCAGATAAGTGGTCTCCTTTAACCTCTGCTCGCTCAGGCAGATGGATAGCTGGTGAACACGCCCAAACTGCCATCGCGCTTAATCAGAAGCACGTCATATGCGTCGCGGCTGTCTTCTGAACCCATGCCTGGCGAGCCGTAGGGCATGTCTGGCACAGAAAGTCCAAACGCATCCGGTCTTTCGACGAGCAACCGGCGGATGTCAGCAGCGGGAACATGTCCTTCGAGCACATACCCGTCGACGGTTCCTGTGTGGCAAGAGAAGGCCTCCACCGGGACCCCTTCGTCCATCTTGTAGCGGATCAACAGGGTCCCCATCGAGACTTCATCAGTCACTGTGAAGCCTTGCTCGCGCAGGTAGTCGACCCAAGCTTCGCAACATTCACAACCGCGCCCTTTGACGACATGAATGGGGGGCTCCACCTGCGAATGCGCAATGTCTACAGGTAGTGCCAAGAAGGCCGCCGCAGCAAACATAAATTCACGTCGTTTAACGAGCAATCCCGTCATCCCCGATCCTCCATTCTGGCCGACTTGAAGCCGGTCTCTTTTCGCCAAATTGCAAGAGCATTCAGATCGTCAACTGAGGCGATCTCCTGGTCAGGAAGGGCCTCGCGATCCGTCGGATCGATGGGCCGACCGTCCACACGAACTTCGTAGTGAAGGTTTGGTCCACTCACGAGCCCTGTAGCTCCGACGGCTCCGATCCTGCTCCCGGCCTTTACCCTTGTTCCCTGTTCCGCCGTGTCGGTGATTTCCGACAGATGAGCATATCGCGTCACGACGCCACCGCCATGATCAATATCAACCGTCAAGCCGTACCCGCGAATCGTCCCGGCAAAGATGATGCGGCCCGCCCCGGTTGCTGACACTTCGGTCCCTACAGGCGCTGCATAGTCGATACCGGTATGCATCCGTACCCCGCCCAGCACAGGATGATTGCGCCTGCCAAAGACAGAGGAAAGACGCGCCCCAAGGATTGGCGCAGCGGAGCGTTGGACGGCTTCTCCATCCTCAAAAACGATAACTGGCCCTGCAGCGTCAGACGCTACAAGTTCGAGAACGCGATCTGTCAGTTCCAGCCGCGCATAGTTCAAGCGTGGCTCGCCCGCGATGCTTCCGTCGGGAAGTTGGTCCTCCCGCCAGACAAGAGCGAAGCTTTCACCACCTTTTATGTCGCGCCTGAAATCAACCTGGCCCGCGAGAAGTGCGGTCAGGTCAACGGCGAACCTTTCGGGCGCGTTGGCTGCGACAAGCGCCTCATACAGGGGACCCTGAAGGGTCAAAGTCTCCCGTCTGTCGACTTCCCGGATCGGGGGATCAAGCCTCTCGGCTGTGATCGGTCCGTTGAACGACAAGTTGATCTCGACCCCATCATCAACAAACAGCGACAGTCGCAAGAGTCTCGTGGGGGTAGTTTGGTCTGCAGCCCACTCCAGCTGATGTCCGGGGCGCAGCTCTGTCAGATCATAAACACCTGCAAGGGCCAATGCTGCCTCGGCCCTGACGTTTGGCGGAATGCCCGCTCTGCCAAGAACGCTGTCCAGAGTATCACCGGATGCGATTGTCGCCGTCGACTGCGAAAGAACATGTGACGTCGGTGGGTCCGCGAAGACCGGGACGGGTGCGGCAAGCCCGAAAGCAAGAAGCAAAAGCGTGGTGTGTCTGATCATCTGGCAGGATGGCCTTTCAACTGAGAGTTCGGCGAATTTTGGGAACGGCGAAGCGCCGGTCGTCATGGAAGTCGATGATGCTGGCGAAGCGTCCATCGGGGTAGAACAGAAACACACCGGCGGTGTGATCCATCGTGTAGTCGCCATCATCTTTGTCGACGCGGCGATAGGTCACGCGAAACTCTGATGCCGCGCGCGCCACTTCGTCGGCAGTTCCCGTCAACCCCAAGATGCGGGGATCGAAGTTGCCAACGTAAGCTGCAAGCGCATCAGGCGTGTCACGCTCGGGATCGACCGAAATCAGCGCAACAATCAGGCGGTCGGCCTCCGCACCCAGTTCCTCCAGCCAGAGCGATATGTCGCTCAGGGTCGTCGGGCAGACATCCGGACACCAGGTGAACCCGAAGAACACCATGACCGGTCGATCGATCCAGTCTGCGGGTCTAACACGCTGATTCTTTTCGTCGGTCAGTTGCCAGGTCATCTCGCTTATTGGCACCGGCAGGACTGCACCAAGGGCTGGCCGACTGCGCGTGCGATAGGCTCCGACGCCCAGCATGAAGGCGACAGCTCCCACTGCGCTTGCAGCGCCAAGGATTATTGCCCTGCGTCGGCGCAATCTGGACCCTCCGCACGCAAGGAAAGCACCTCTACATTCACTGTCACCTCGCCGGCCTTCTCGAAAGACAACGTGACAGGAAAACTGTCACCCTCCTTCAGGGCTGCAGTCAGACCCATGAGCATCCCGTGATAGCCACCCGGCGAAAGTTGGACGCTTTGACCCGCCGGGACAGGGATCGACATCGCATGAGGCATCGACGCGACGCCATCCTTGACCACAGTCTCGTGCAACATCGGCATCCCCGCTGCTGGCGTGGAAATGCCGACAAGAGCATCGTCGGTAGCGCCAACATTGCTGATCGAGACATAGAAAACGCCAGGACGGCCAGCGCCGATGGTGACCTTAGACCAGCCATGCTCGACGCTCAGATCACCCAACGTCACGGTTTCGCAGGCAAGGGCCGCTGATGCAGTCAACGACAGGGTCGCAGCAAGCAACAAGTGTTTCATGGGTCAAAACCTCGTCTGAAGGTCGGAAAGGATTTCGGCGGGCGGAGTTCCGTAGGTGAATTGGCGAAGCCATTCACCATCCGGACCAATCAGGAAAAGGCCGGGACTATGCGCCATGGAATAGCCGTCAGGCGATGCAGCATCGTTCTCGCGTTCATAGAAGATCTTGAAGCTGTCGGCCGCAGCCTGCGTCTCGGTCTCGGTTCCTGCCAGACCCAGGATCGCCGGATGAAAGGCCGCAGTGTAGGCCGCAAGGCCGAGCCGCCGATCACGTTCGGGGTCAATCGAGACGAACAGAGGTTGAACTTTCTCTGCATCCGCCCCGAGATCATCCATAACTTGGGCTACGTCTGAAAGCGTCGTAGGGCAGACATCGGGGCAGTTCGTGAAACCGAAGAAGACGAGAAGGAATTTCCCACGAAACTCTGCACTCGTCCTGATACGGCCTTCCTCATCCGCAAGTGTAAAAACTGGCGTGAAAGCCGGACTGTTTTCGGCAACACCCTCGCTTCGGGTGGCCCACCTTGTTCCGGCAAAAATGATCATCGCCGCGATGGCGGCGACCCATAACCCAATTTGAAGGTGTCTAAGGCGCATATAAATTTCCGAACACTGGATTATTTTGAGAGTGCTAGAACCTTGAGCAGCTAGAGGTTCAAGCGACATTGGCGTGAGTTTTGGCCACCGGCGATGTTTCGCCGATCATTCGCCACGGAGATACCGTCCCAAGGCGATCCCGAGGAAGGTACCGAAAAGGCCAAATGCGATTGCGAAACCAACCCCATATTGCAGCCGGTCCAGCCGCTTGCCACCGCGCTGCCGCGCGAGGAGATAGCCCCAAACAAATCCGATGGCCCCAAATAGCGGTCCGATCATGTTGATATCCTTGTCAAGAAAGTTGTATTTCGCAGCCGCGGCCGCAGTCTGATGGTAACCCATGCAAGCAGGACCAGCGCCAAAGCGGTCCAGTCGCCGAAGCGAGCATAAGGGGTCGGCGAAAGCGGTCGTGGCAAGCGCGTGTCAATTATTCCTGGCGTTACAAGTTCGAGCATAGCGACCGTCCGACCGTAGGCGTCGACCACAGCGGAAATTCCGGTGTTGGCCGCACGAACAAGCGGGAGACCTTCTTCGACCGCTCGCATTCGGGCTGAAGCCAGATGTTGCCACGGTCCGATCGAAGTGCCGAACCAGGCATCGTTGGTTGCGTTGAAGATCCAGTCTGGACGGATCGCATCATCGGCGACATGGCCGGGAAAGATTGCCTCATAGCAGATCGCCACTCCAACATAGGGGTGGGGCCCAATCGCCAGTGTGCGTGGTCCAGGGCCGGGCGCAAAATCGCCCAAAGATTGAACTAACCGCTGAAACGGCAACACACTGCGCCAGGGAACATACTCGCCAAAGGGCACGAGGTGATGCTTGGCGTAACGTGTAAGGATTGTGCCGTCCGGAGCGATGGCGAGGACGGAATTGCGGTAGACCGTCCCCGCCCCGGTTTCTTCCCGCTCCGCGCTGCCGGTGAGCAAGACACCCGTTTCGGACAACAGCCACCCCAACATGGCCCGCGCGCCACGATCTTCTGCAAGGAACCCAGGCCAGGCTGTTTCGGGCCAAAGCAGAAGATCGAACGACCCGGGGCGGGCCGACAGGGAAAAAAGCCGCAGGATGTTCGCTTTTCGGGAAGTTTCATCCCATTTGGCACTTTGCGCGATGTTTGGCTGCACGACCCGAACCTGCGTGCCACGGTCCGACGCCGGGTCTGAGGTGGCAATCCGAACCACTCCAAAGCCTGCAACGCTGACCAAAATCGCAGCCGCCCCAGTCAGGCGAAGCATCCGCAGATGGCGGTCAGCACGACCGAAGGCGAGACCAGCAAGTGACGCACACAGCACGAGCAGAAATCCAAGCCCGTAACTGCCGACCACCGAAGCGGCTTGGGACAGAACGGTCCAGTCAGCCAGCGTGTAGGCTGCAAGATTCCATGGAAACCCGGTCACGACATGTCCTCGCAGCCCCTCAGACGCCGCCCAAGACGTGGCGAGCGACAGCGCTGGAGCCAGGCCGGACCGCGCCATGCGCGCCGCGACGGCACATGCCAATGCTGGAAACGCCGATAGCAGCCCGGCGAGGGCGAACACAGCAGGCAGCGCGAGCCATCCGAACCGGTCTGCCTCGACCTGAAAGCTTTCAGTGATCCAGAGCAGGCCGGGCACAAACTGTCCCAAGCCGAACATATATCCAAGCCCGAACGCCCCAAGCGCCGACGCGCCACGCAACACCAGTGCAAGCGCCACGAAGGCAACCAGCGCGAGCGGCAAAATCGAATAGGGCGGCAGGGCGAGGACAAGGCATGCACCTGCCGCTATGACAATCCCCAGTCTGGCCAGACGTCGCAGGTGCGTCCTGCCGGAAAACGGATGTCCGTCTGAAATGATCAATTCTGCCAGAACCTCCAAATTGCAGAGTGACGGCTAACTGCTCTAGCAACTAGAGGTGCAACATTTCCTTTGGCAGATCACGGCATTGTCAGAATGGCGCAGCAGAAGGGGCTTTTTTCAATGGTCGCCGTGTTGCGATGAAAACTGCTACGCGAGGCCGAAGGTCACATAGACTTGACTGGACAATAGGGCCGCTTTGCCGACCGCCTACTTCACGATACGTACGCAATCGAAGGATTTGCGCTGCGATAATTTGAAGAAAGCGAAGCCCATGTTCACACGACGCCATTTCATTGCAACGACAGCCGCGCTGTTCTCGGCACCGATTGCCGCCCCGGTGTTCGCCGCGTCGCATCTGCAAGATCAGTGGGCGGCTTGGGATGCGGAGGTTACTCCGCCGGGCTATGATCCGGCCATGACCAATCCTTGGGGATTGCATCCGCGCCTGCTGCCGACCCGCGTCGAAGCTCGTGCAGGGCTGGTGCCGGGCGATATCCATGTCGACGCGATCGCGAGGTATCTCTACCATATTTAGGCTGATGGCACGGCCATGCGCTACGGCGTCGCCATCGGCCGTGATGGCTTGTACGAGCCCGGAACCTACACGATCCGCCGCAAGGCGAAATGGCCAAGCTGGACGCCGACCCCCGCCATGATTGAGCGTGAGCCGGAAATCTATGCGAAATATGTCGATGGCATGGCCCCCGGTCCGGCAAATGCCTTGGGTTCCCGCGCGCTCTATCTCTTTGTTGGTGAGCGCGACACCTATCTGCGAATCCACGGCTCTCCGCTTCCGGGTTCAATCGGAAGCCGCGCGAGTTCGGGCTGTGTGCGCATGGTCATGCCACATATCAACGACCTGTTCGATCAGGTCGAGGCTGGCGTAACGGCGCATCTCTACCCCGCCGAAGAAGGGAATGTGGCGACGACCCTGTGACGGACACCGCCCATTTGCGCGTTTGGGGCTGCCAGCGGGACTTTTCGGATCAGCCCACCGAGGCAGTTTTGGCTGCAGCGTCGGTGCAAATCGTCCTGCCCCTAACCGATCGCAGCGGCAACATCGTCGTCTCAACCGGCCCGACATGGCGGTACCAATAGCAGCCGTCTTCGGGTTTCAGGATCACTTCCTGCAGGTTCTGATACGGTGCCGCAATCAGGGCGACGCCTTCCGGCAGCTCCTTGAGAAACCCAGTCGTCTTGTCAGTTGCCTGATTGATCGGGACGGTGCAGGCCCCAAGTGCCAGAAACCCAATCGCAAGACAAATCGGCCGCAACCGTTTCAAAGCCACGGGTGGGGTTTGGTTTATCATCGCGACGTCCTCGGCTGTGATCGCTGACCTGTTAATGCTGCTCGGTCGCATAGATTATCCTTGTTTCTTGTTCTGTCGCGTTCCTGATCCGGCATGGGCGGCTTTGGCCCAGGCCTGCGGCGACTATACCTTGATCAGGGCCGCGGTGGCATACATGAACGCGAGCCCGGCAAGAAAACCGCCAAGAACAGCGGGAGCAAACAGCACGAATTGCCGGTCGTTGTTCTGGCGCATGAGGTAGGCGGTGACCTCGACCATGACCTGCAGGATCGCACCTGCCCCGACGGCCAGTGCCAATGCCGACCACTGCGGCGCATAGGCCAGACTGCCCGCCCACATGCCCAGAACTGCCGGGCCGCCCGCCAGTAACGTAAGGGCAGCAAAGGTCCAAAGTGGTGGCCGGACACGCAGCATTGGTGCGGCGATGCCGATGCCTTCCGTCACATTGTGCAGCGCAAATCCGAGGACGAGGAAGGTGCCAAGCCCTGCCGACCCGGCAGCGAACGCCCCACCGATGGCCAGCCCTTCTCCGAAATTGTGCAACCCGATCCCGAGGGCGATGTAGAAGGCCAGCGCCAGCCCTTCGGGCGTGCCGCGCCAGCGTCCGATGGCCATCAGCAACAGGAAACTCGCCAAGCCGGCCAGCCAGACCATTGCAGACCCCTGGAACAATGCGGCGGCACTGGCCGCAAGTTCCAGCGCCTCGGAGGTCATGTCGATGAGCAGAAAGGCCAGCAGGCCCACAGTCAGCGCGAGCAGGAAATTCATGCCCCCCCGCCCGACCCCGCGCATCGCCGGATAGAACATCAAGCCAAGCGCCACCGGCAGCAGGCCGACAATTGCACCCACCAGCGCCTGAAGCCGCAGTTGGCCACCCGTGGCCTTTGGCGTCGGCACAGCCACAGCAATTTCATGCTCGAATGCGGTCCCGGTGTTGGACAGCATATTCACAAGATGCGCTTCACCCAAAACCCAAGGATAGGGGATCTGCACCCAGACGGTATCGCCGCGCGCAATCGGTCCCGGCGGGTCTTGCGTGAACGTCCAGAACGCATCGTCTACGGCCACTTGCGCAATAGCCATGGGTTCTGATCCACCGGCGCGCACCAGCAGCCCGATCCCGGCCTCGTCCAGAATGGTCCGCTCCACAGTCAGCGCTTCGACCGCGGGCGCGCCGTTGTTGAAGCTGCGCAGGGGATCAAGCGACGCGATCCAGACGAAGGCACCAAGCATGGCTGCCAACGGCACAAGCACCAATAGCAGACGGGTCAGCACGGGGCGGGTTGGTTGGTTCTGGTCGCTCATGCTGCGGGTCCCCGAACGTCAAACATGCCGACCCAGCCAAGCTCGGTGAACTCGGACTGGTGGGCGTGGAACATGTACATGCCATCCTCGTGCTCGGCGAAGCTGAATTCAAGAATGCCGCGCTGCGCCTGACACTGGGTGATAAGATCGACGGTGCGCAGGGTGGGCGTCAGTGTGGTGCCGGTGTCGAAGTAGTTAAAGAAATTCGCGTGCAGATGGAACGAGTTGATCGGGTCGAACTCGGTCACGTTGACCAAGTAGATCCGCACGGGCCGGGTCTTGTCGATTTGGATCGGCACGTTCATGTAGGCTTGGCCGACAGTATTGGCGGCATAAACCTCGTTGGCACCGTCGAAGTTTGTATCGAAGGCGTTCATCACCATCGCCAGTTCCTGCCATTCGGCATTCTCGGGACTGCCGTGCAAGCGCGACGCAGCAATAGCTGTAAAGGCCGGGTCCGTCTGGCGGGCTGGGTCGGGGTCGATGACGAACAGTCCATACATGCCCTTGTGCATGTGCCGTTTCAGCGGCAGCGCATGGCAGTGATACACATGGCAGCCAAAGGGCTTTGCGTCGAACTCGTAGATGAATTCCTCGCCGGGCCCGATCAGCCCGGCACCGGGAACACCGTCCATCCGCGCTGAATGGATGCCATGGAAATGCATGGAATGTGGGTGCGAGCCCAGATTGCGGAAGACGATCCGCAGCCTTTCACCTTCCTTCGCCCTCAGGGCCGGTCCGGGCACACGACCGTTGAATGTCCAGGCGGGAAAAAAGATGCCGGGGGCAATCTCGATTTCTCTGTCGATGGCATCGACTTCGAAAGTGCGCAGAGTCCTGCCATCGGGCAGCAGCTCGGTTCGACCAGTCTCCCAGTCTGTTAACATGGAGGTAGGATCGAACCCGTTCCTGCCGTGATCTACCAGACCGACCGTTGTCATGTTGCCATGCGCCATCCCCGACATGGGTGCCGCATAGGGATCGGATGGCATGTTGGACATGTCGTGACCGGCCATCGGGTCTGGTACGCTTTGCGAGCGCGCGCTGCCAGCAGCGATCGCAGCACCACCGGCGGCCACAAGACCACCGACAAGCAGAGCGCGGCGCGACGGGTCAACGGAGCGTTCGGTATCGGCAGGCATGGATCGGACTTCCTCGCAAGAGCGGCACCAAAGTCTGTGCGCCAAAAGTTAGACAAGGCTAACAATCTGCTCTGTGCCTTTACGTGTCAATCCATTTCGTGCAAAACTGGACTGATGACGAACGTTGATCTCCAGAAAATAAATGCAGTCGAGCCTGAAGCCCGGGCTGGCGACGCCCGCGCCGAGGCGTTTCAGGGCGTGCGCGTGGCAAGGCGCAATGAACTGGCGGAAGACTACGTCGAGTTGATCGCCGAATTGATTCACAATCAGGGCGAAGCGCGTCCCGTCGACATTGCAACCAAGATGGGCGTCACGGCACCCACCGTTGCCAAGACTCTCGGCCGTCTTGCCCGGGATGGCCTGATCACCCGCGCCAAGTATCGCTCCGTTTTTTTGACTGAGGAAGGCCGCGCACTGGCCAAGGAATGCCGCCACCGGCATGAGATCGTGTTGCGGTTTCTGATCCGCCTTGGGCTTGACCCTGAGACAGCCGAACACGACGCCGAAGGCATCGAACATCACGTCAGCGAGCGCACGCTTGCCTTGTTCGCAGCATTTGCCAATCGGTCCTGAGCGGACGCTCAGACACTTTCGACCGCAGCTTTGACTTCGGCAATCAAACTTTCCGGGCTCACGTTTTCCAGCCGTTTGCCGTCTAGAAAGAAGGTCGGCGTCTGACGGATCCCAACGGCTTCGACATCGGCCATGTCCTGATTGAGGACACCGGTAATCCCTGGAAACAGGCGGTCGCTCTCGGCCTTTTTCAGATCAAGCCCAACCGCCCCCGCCACCCGCCAGGCGACATCCATCTGCGGTCCGTCGTGCAGCGCCCAAGTGGGCTGCTTTTCAAGGAGGGCGTCGAGAACTTGTTCAAACTTGTCCTGCATCCGCGCGACCTCAAGGATGCGCACTGCCTCGTCCGAACCTTGGTGGAACACCGTGTAGCGCAGCACGACACGGACCTGCGTGGGGAACTGCTTTTTGATTTCCATCACGGTCGGGTGAAAGGCGCGGCAGGCCTCGCAGGAAGGATCGAAGAACTCGACCAGCGTGACCGGCGCATCGGCGGGGCCAAAGCTGGGGGAGTGGGGGCGGATCAAAAGTGCCGGGTCGACGGCCGGGGTAGCAGCGGCGACCGCTTCGGCTTCGGCCTTACGTTGGCGGTTCAGGAAAAAGGTGCCGCCGCCGAAAGCGACAAGGCCAAGGGCCGAAGCCCCGATCAACAAGGTGCGGCGGTTCATGTGCGGGTTCCTTTGGGAAAGATCAGACAGGCAAGAATGACGGCAAAAGCCGCCAGCGACAGGTAGGGAATAGGCAGGCCAAGGATGATCTGCGCCGGACCCGAGCATGAGGGGCCGTCCTTGGTACAAGGCGCGACCGCCTCGGGGACAAGTCCGAGATAAAGCCCGGAGTGCCAACCTGCCAGTGCCAGACCCGCCAGCACCAGCGGAAGGGCGTAAGGGCGCGCTATGCCATCCCCGCGCCAGAGCGACAGGCCAAGGATCGGCACCAGCGGGAACATCGCGATGCGCTGATACCAGCAAAGGGTGCAGGGCATCTGACCCAGCACCTCGCCGATGAACAGCGCGCCAAGCGTCGCGGCAAGTGCGATCAGGAACGCGGCCGTCAGGGGCACGTCATCGCGCGACAGCGTCTGTGTATCAGCGTTGGTCAAGAACAGGCTCCTTACGGCGGCGAAAGGGCAGAGAGGCGGTGATGATGCAGACCGCCCCCAGCGTGATGGCGATATCCGCGACATTGAAAGTGGGCCAGTGCCAGTCGCGCCAGTAGAGATCAAGGAAATCGGTCACCGCACCTTGCCGCAGCCGGTCGACGATGTTGCCGATCGCCCCACCAACTACAAGGGCAAAGCCCGCGCGTTCAAACGGATGGCGTGCCCGGAACGCCATGACAGCAAACATCAGGGTCAGTGCTCCGGTCAGCGCTGCCATCAGTAGGGGTTTGCCTGCCATCACGCCCGACAGCATGCCGAAGCTCGATCCTTCGTTGAAACCGAGCGTCAGGCTGAAGCCGGGCATGACGGCAACCGGCTGGCCAAGCGCGAGCTTTGACAGGGCTGCTGCCTTGCTCAGCTGATCGGCGAGAGTAGTTGCCGCGATCAGGACGACAATCCACCGCTTCTTCATGGCATTTCCTTAGCGCGAAAGCCAATCCAGCGCGGAACCGAGGCAGCATAGCGGTCGTAGTCCGATCCGAGGGTCTGACGCAGCGCTGCCTCTTCCGACCGGACCTGCATAGTGGCCGACCAAAGGAAAAGGATTGCCGCAAGGATCGTCGGAACAGCAGGGACCGCGAGGGCGACCCCGGCCAGCAGGGCGATCTGTCCGACAAAGGTCGGGTTGCGACTGAATTGATAGAGGCCACCTGAGACGAGGTTGCCTGTCTGGCCGCTCACCACACCGACACGCCAGGAGGTGCCCATCGACATCTGAGCGGCAAAGGCCACCATCGCGCCAAGGCCCGCGATGAAGATGCCGATCGTGCTGATCGTCAAAGCATTTCCCTCGGTCCAGAACGGATCGACCTTGTGCAGCATGGGCAGCGCCAACCACAGGAGCGGCCCGAAGAAGGCAAGCGCGAACGCCGCGCGGAACCCGAGGGCCGCCAACCGGTCGTGCCCCGTGGCGCGCGCAAACAGCCAGACCGGTCGTCCCGCTGCCTGCGCTGCAACAGCACTGCCCCAAAAGAACAACGCGAGATAACCGAAGAGAAGGGCCAGCGCGGCCCAACCAAAGCCAGACATCATTGCATCACGCCTCGCGTTCGGGGTTGAACCGCAGCAGGCGCAGCGCGTTCAGGGTGACCAGCACAGTTGCCCCAGTATCGGCAAGAATGGCGATCCAGAGGCCCGTCAGCCCCAGAACCGAGGTCACCAGAAACACGGCCTTCAACCCAAGCGCGATCGTGACGTTCTGCCGGATGTTTGCCATCGCCGCGCGCGACAACCGGATCGTCGCAGGAATGTCCGTCACCCGGTCACGCAGGATCGCTGCATCGGCGGTTTCCAGCGCGACATCGGTGCCTGACCCCATCGCCACGCCCACACTCGCTTGCTTCAGCGCGGGCGCATCATTGATGCCGTCGCCGATCATCATCACGCCGCCCCGTTCACTCATCGTCTTGATGGCCTTCAGCTTGTCTTCGGGCATCATGTCGGCCTGAAACTCCATGCCGAGCCCGCCTGCAATCGCGGCCGCCGTGCGCGGGTTGTCGCCGGTCAGGATGACCGAGGTCACGCCCATCGCAGTAAGTTGGCGCACCGCCTCCTTGGCGTCAGTTCGCGGCTCGTCCCGCATGGCGATCAGGCCGAGCGGAGTCTTTTCGCGGAACACCGCGACGGCGGTCTTGCCGTCCTCCTCAAACACCGTGGCCTGCCGCAGGCCGAGGCCATCGAGCCCGCCATTCTCCATGGCGTAGCGCGGCGAAGCGACCCATGCCGATGCTTCGCCAACCGTTGCGATCACGCCCTTGCCCATCAGGGCCTTGGCATCGCGCGACGGCAGAGCCGCGACACCGGCATCCTTGGCCTTGTTCAGGATGGCGATGGCCAGAGGGTGGCTCGACCCGGTTTCGACCCCCGCTGCAACAGCCAGCAACTCCGCTTCAGTCGTGGTGCCGAAAACAACCACGTCTGTGACCTTCGGCCGCCCGTGCGTCAGCGTTCCGGTCTTGTCGAAGGCGATGCGGTTGACCTTCGCCGCCGCCTCGATCACTGCGCCGCCCTTCATCAGCAGCCCTCGTTTTGCGCCCGTGGACATCGCCGAGGCGATGGAAGCTGGGACCGAGATGACCAGTGCGCAAGGGCAACCGATCAGCAGCAGCGCCAGCCCACGATAGACCCAAGTGTCCCACGGCTGACCAAAGGCCAGCGGCGGCACCAGCACGACAAGGGCCGCGACCGCAACGATTGCGGGCATATACCAGCGGCTGAACCGGTCGATGAACCGTTCGGTTGGCGCGCGGGCCTCCTCGGCCTCTTCGACCAGACGGATGATGCGGGCGATGGTATTGTCTTCCGGCCCCTTGGTCACTTTGACCCGCAGCGCCGCTTCGGTGTTGATCGAGCCAGCAAACACCGAATCCCCCGGCCCGCGTGTCTTGGGCACGCTTTCGCCGGTGACCGGGCTTTCATCGACGCCGGAGGTGCCTTCGGAAATCTCGCCATCCGCCGGAATACGGTCACCGGGACGAACGAGGATCATTTGACCGACTGACAGGCTGGCCGCGGCCACCTCTTTCGTCGTGCCGTTCACTTCCAGCAGCGCGGTTTTGGGTACCAGATTGGCCAGGGCCCGGATACCTTCACGCGCTTTGCCGGCTGCGACACCCTCCAGTACTTCGCCCACGGCAAACAGAAACACCACAATTGCAGCCTCGGCGGCGGCGTCGATGAACAACGCCCCGATCGCGGCCACCGTCATCAGGCTTTCAATGGTAAACGGCTGACCCATCCGCAGCGCCGCGAATGCGCGTTTCGCCACCGGGGCCACGCCGATC
The DNA here is from genome assembly GCA_945871285.1 of Pseudorhodobacter antarcticus. Lineage (GTDB taxonomy): Bacteria > Pseudomonadota > Alphaproteobacteria > Rhodobacterales > Rhodobacteraceae > Stagnihabitans. The sequence goes on from CAMBWO010000010.1 coordinate 19,284, forward strand.
ACGCAAGCGGCAACAAAGGGCCACTTGCCGATCTCGGGCGCCAGATACTCGATTATCCAGGCCACCCCCAACAAGAGGGCGGTGAAGATCACCAGCTTGCCCTTGCCAGTCTGATACCAGCGCTTGCCGCGATCCGCAGGATCGTCATGGACATGACCGGGGCTGCCATGACCGGAGTCTTCGCGCTTTGCGGCGGCGTCAGCCTGCGGGCGCTGGTCGTGCCCCACATGATTGTGGTCGGCGTGTTCTCCAGCGTGTTCCTTCGCAACCTCCGCGACGGGCAACACGAACTCTTTCTTCGCCGATGCCGCACGCGGCGCGATCTGATAGCCGAGGGCGCGCACGGTCTTCTCGATCTTGTCCCGCCCGGTCTGGGCCTCGTCCAGCGTGAGGCGCAGGCGCTCAGTCATGATGCCGACCTCGACGCCGCTGACCCCCGGCAAACGCGCCACCGCGTCCTTGATCTTGGTCGCACAGGACCCGCAGTCCATGCCGGAGACAGTCCAGTCGCAGGTGGTTTCGCCGTTTGACGCTGTCATTGTCTTCCTCTCTGCCCGAAAACGAGCAGTTGTCCTCATCGAATCAGTAATCTAATGTCTCTAGCAACTATAGCTTCAAGAGGAATCTGATGCTGACCATAGGGAAACTTGGGGCACAGGCCGGGGTGAAGGTGCCGACCATCCGCTACTACGAGCAAATCGGCATCTTGCCCGAGGCTGAACGCAGTGCCGGAAACCAGCGACTTTACAGCCGCAAGGCGCTCGAACGGCTGGCCTTCATCCGGCACGCCCGCGATCTGGGCTTCACGCTGGAGGCCATCCGGGACCTTCTCAGCCTGTCGGACAATCCCGACCAGTCCTGCGCAGCCGCTGATACCATCGCCAAGGCTCAACTGGCGGAGGTCGAGAGCCGCATCGCGCGCCTGACGGCGCTAAAAGCGGAACTCGAACGCATGGTCGTGCAGTGCGCAGGCGGGCGGATCGCTGATTGCCGGGTGATTGAGGTGCTGGGGGATCATTCGCTTTGTGCAACAGATCACCGCCACCCGCACTCCGCCCACCCGGACTAGACCCGTCCTTTCACGTGCTCGCCTTGCTTTGGTTGACTGGTCGGCAAGTCCCAAGATCGCACTCCGCCCCATCGGCTAAGTTTGGCACCTGTGCCTGCCGCCGCCTGCGGTGTTGGCGCAGCCAAATTGCGCCGCCTGCCAGAGCCGCCAGCGCGATACCGCCGCACAGGATGACATCAAGGCTCAGTCCGGCCAGCCAGCCGCTTGCCGCGCCTCCAGTGCCGACCAGCCCTGCCGCGACGAGTGCGGGCCAGACCAAGGGGATGACAAGGGGAGCGCAGCAGGCGGCGCACGCTGCTGCCGTCCCGGTGATGGCAAGTTTTCGCGAAACCATGGGCTTCTCCGATTCGATGTCTTGCAATCGTGTAACACTTCAAGCTACTTTAAGAGCAAGCTGAATATTTTGGGGCTTTTGCGGTGTTGTTGACCATCGGACAAGTCGCGGACAGGTCGGGCTGCACGCCGCCGACAATCCGCTATTATGAAAGCATCGGGCTGTTGGCAGTGCCAGCACGCAGCGATGCGGGCCGCCGGTCATACAGGCCCGGGGATGTTGCCCGACTTGCGTTCATCCGGCGGGCGCGGGATTTTGGACTCGGCATCCCTCAGGTCCGAGACCTCCTTTCTGCGGCCGAAGCGCCCGCCTCGGCCTGCGCCGTGGCCCGGCCGGTGGTCGAAGACCATATCCGAGCGCTTCGGACCAAACGTACCGAACTGAAGGCACTGGAAGCCGCCCTTGGCGCGATTCTTGCCCGCTGCGACGAAGGCTGCCAAACGGGAAACGCGGACGCTTGCGCTATCTTCGGTGATTTCCATCTGCCAAGGGCATGAAAGATATGAATACTGTCCTGATTTATGCTGGAGCGGCCGCCGCGGAAATTGCTGGCTGCTTTGCCGTCTGGGCCTGGATGCGGCAAGGGGCGAGCGCCTTCTGGCTGGTCCCCGGCTCGGTCAGCCTTGGAGTTTTCGCCTGGCTACTGACCCTTGCCCCGTCCGATTTTGCCGGGCGGTCTTATGCCGCATACGGCGGCGTTTACATCACCGCCTCGCTGGGATGGCTTTGGGCTGTCGAAAAGCAGCACCCCGACACTTGGGATTTGACCGGGGCCGCGATCTGCCTGATCGGCGCGGCCATCATCCTGTGGGCGCCACGCGCCGCGTAAGGGTCAAACAAACCGCAAGGTGATGCAAGTCAGAGCGAGGTAGCGCCGCCCTTTCGCCAGCGTTACGACCAGCACCACGCGCCACAGCGGTTCGCGCATCAGGCCGGACACAAGCACCAAGGGGTCGCCTATGACTGGCAACCAAGACCCGAGCAGCGTCCACCACCCATGTTGCGCATACCCCAGGCGAGCGCGCGCCACCTGACCCGGTGATGCAGGAAACCAGCGATGAACGGCGTAGCCTTGCAAAAACCTGCCAATCACCCAGTTGACCAGTGAGCCAAATACGTTACCCGTCGTGGCAACCAAAAGCAGCAGCCAGACCGGATTGGAGTCTGCCAAAAGCATTCCGACCAGCACTGCCTCTGACTGTGCAGCGATCAAGGTCGCCGCAATAAACGCAGCGAAAAACATCGCTGTCAGCGTCATCATTGGGTCAGGCGGCCTTCGGCCAGCGGCGGTGCAGATCGTCGATCAGGTAGGGGTGGCGATGTCCGGAGGCCGCAGGGTCTTGCAGATGCGGGTGGTCGCGCGGCAGATCGTCATGGACGTGCATAATTTCGGCAGGGTCCTGCGACGGCCACAATATCATCACCGCGATCAGGGAAATCGCACCGACCGCCGCCAGTATGACCGCCGCAGCAGGCAGGCCAAATGCCGATCCTGCCCAACCAGCCAGCGGATAAGTGACCAGCCACGCCGCGTGTGACAGGGCGAATTGTGCGGCAAAAACGGCAGGACGGTCTTCTGCCCTCGCGGACCGGTTCAGGATACGGCCGATCGGCGTTTGCGTCAGCGAGAAGCCAAAGCCGACAATGGCCCACAGCACCAAAAGCATGGCAAGATCGCCCACAAGGGCGGTGATCGCCACCCCCGCCACCATCAGTGCAGCCCCCGATACCATAACAGGCCGGTCTGCCATACGCTCCAGCATCCGGGGCAGCAGAAACGCCGCCAGCATCGAGCCGGCCCCGAAGGCGGCGAATGCCAGCGCCACCTGCGGCGCACCAAGACCCAGCTTAGCCTGCACCAGCACAACCGTGTTGACATAAACCATGGCCCCTGCAGCGGCGACCGACATTTCCATCACCATCAGACCACGCAAGCGGGGCGTCGCCAGATAGATCCGTGCGCCTTTGGTGATCGAAGTCCAGAATGCTTGCGGCCCGCCCACCGCACGCGCAGGCAGAGTGACTGTCGCCACAAGGAGTGCCGAGGCGGCAAAGCCAAGAACCGTTCCACCGAAAAGAGCCGGAAAGCTGACGAGCGTCAACAACGCTGCGGCCAGCATCGGGCTGACAAGCTGTTCCAGATCCTCAGTCAGCCGCATCAGCGACAGGGCGTTGGTATAGTCCTTCTCGTCGGGCAGGACGTCGGGAATGGTCGCCTGAAACGCTGGGGTGAAGCCTGCCGAGGCCGCTTGCAGGCAGAAGATCAGCACATAGATCTGCCAGACCTCGGTCACGAAGGGCATGAACAGCACAACGCCTGCGCGCACCAGATCAAGAGCAACTAGAAATGCCCGTCGCGGTAAACGTTCGGCGACGGCGGCAGCCACAGGTGCCAGAGTAACATAGGCCACCATCTTGATCGCTAGAGCGGTTCCCAGCACAAGGCCCGCGTCGTCGCCCGCAAGCTGCCACGCCAGGAGGCCAAGTGCGACAGTGGCTAGACCGGTGCCGACCAACGCGACGAGCTGGGCGGTAAAGAGGCGGCGGAACGTGCGGTTTGAAAGAACGCTGAGCATTGATGTTTCCAGCCCGGCGCATCAATGCGCGCCGTGGCCCTCCGGTTCAGTCATGCGGAACGGCAGGTCGATCGACTTGCCATTGGCGTGCAGGACAAGTCGTGCGTCGAACTCATGCGGCTCGGCCGGGGCGTCCATGCTTTGCATGCGGTGGTGATCGCCGGGTTGCGGCATCAGAAACAACGTCTCAGGTCCGGTGGGCCGGTCGATGACGACCATGGCGGTCAGCGCTTCGGCATGCTGGTCAATCGTCAGCCGCATCCGTTCGCCCTGCGGTGTGTCCACGATTTCCAGCACACCATCTGCCAGATCGCAGGTTACGATGAAGGGGTCGGGGGCATGATGGTGGCTATGATCATCGAATTCGGAGACGTCATGATGTCCATTTTCCGCCCCGTGCGGATGGGCATGACCGTGGGGATGGACCTGTGGCCCGTGATGAGGGTGGTCGTGCCCGTGCGACTTGGCCGGAACCTCTACGGCGGTAGGCACCTCGATCCGGATGCTGACCTGCGCCAGCACCGGAAGGTGGCCAAAGAGTTCAGCCTTCATCGCCGACACGATGGTCTGTGCCTGCGCCACCGTCACCGTCTCGTCCAAATGGACCGACAGTTCGGCATGCAGCTTGTGCCCCAGCCAGCGCGCCTGCACCCCATGCACCCCGATCACGCCGGAGACATGTTCGGCGGCGTGGTCGATCTCGTCCAAGATGTCCGGCTCTACCCCATCGAGCATGCGCGTTAGCACGGCACGGGCCGATTGCCAGACGATGCCGAAGATGGCGAGTGTGATCAGCAGGCCAACGATCGGATCTGCGAGCGGGAAACCCGCCCAAACGCCGATCGCCCCTAGGACCACGGCAAGGCTGGTGAACCCGTCGGTGCGGGCATGGTAGCCATCGGCGATCAGGGCGGCGCTGCTGATCTCCCGCCCGACACGAATGCGGAACACCGCCACCACCTCGTTTCCGACAAAGCCGATCAGCCCCGCGATAAAAACCCATCCAAGATGCGAAATCGGTTCCGGATTGATCAGACGGTTGATCGACTGATAGCCGGCGACCAACGCCGAAAACAAGATGATGGCGACAATGAACAGGCCTGCGAGATCCTCGACCCGGCCAAGGCCGTAAGTGAATGTGCGCGACGGCTTGCGACGCGCCAGCAAGAACGCGACCCAGAGCGGAATGGCCGTGACCGCATCGCCAATGTTGTGGATCGTGTCGGCCAACAGCGCCACGCTGCCCGACAAGAACACGATGACAAGTTGCGCCGCCGCCGTCAGGGCCAGCAACACGAAAGACCATTTGATCGCCCAGATCCCGCGCGACGTAGTCGCAATCATCGGGTCGATGACGCCATGAGTATGCCCATGCCCACCTTCGCCATGGTCATGACCATGAGCGCCGTGACCGTGCTCACCGAGGCCGTGCCCGTTCTTGCCAAAGCCGAACCAGTTCAGGATTGCATCACGCATTTTGGCCTCACAGATACTTGGTGATCAGCTTGAATTCTTCGACCTGAGCCCGCTGATCGCGCGGCAAGGGGCCGGTGATATCTTCCAGACAGTGGTCGATATGATCGTGGATCAGCGCCTTCTTGGCCTGCGCGACCGCCTTTTCGACGGCCTGAAGTTGCTGGGCCACGTCGAGGCAGGGCCTCCCGGCCTCCAGCATCTCGATGATGGACCGCAGGTGACCATCCACCCTTTTGAGGCGGTTGATGATGTCCGGGTGCGAGCTGTGCGACGCTGTGTCTGTCATAAGGCATACCTATCCCCCTGGAGGGGATATAATCAAGGGGCTTTTTGCTGCCATTGACCGGCCTGCTGAGCGGCTCCGGCGTGTTCCGGCCGTCGCTCAGCAGGTCGGGGTTGCTCTGGCCGATGTATTGGGTTACGTCTTTCCGATGGGATCTTCGGATCGAAGAATTGGCTTTATCGGTGCGCAGAGACACCGGGTGGCACAGAGGCGGCAGGCAGTGGCAATGCAGTGGATCACTTGCGCAGTGCGGCGGGCTTTGGCCTTCGCCGTGATGTTCGCGCTGATCCTTGCACCGGTCATCATCGCCGCCACGCATGGACCGGGCTTGCCGACGAATAGTGCCTTGTCGGCCGAGAATATTTTGCACGGGCATTCGCATGACGTGCCCAAGCCGGGACAATCTGGCATTGCCCATGACGCAACAGATCACGAGCATCAGACGCAACTGATTCTGACGCAAGGCAGTGACGCGGTGATTCCGTTTGGCGCATTGCGCCTCGGCATGTCTGAGGTTCTGGCTAGCAGTTTGCCGCCGTCTGGGCTTAGGCGACCACCGAAGACCCTGTCAGTTTGAGCGGGCTACCGGTTTGACCCGGTGCCTTTCCCTGACACAATCAATCGGAACTCTATATGATTTATCAAACACCTCCATGGCGGGGGGCTTGTCGCATTGCGCTACCATGGGCTCTCGCGATCATCACACTTTTGCTGCTGACCGCTCAAGGAGCACTGGCCCACGGCGTGACACTAGGCGACAAGGGCTATATTCAGGAAGTCACCGGGGTGAAGATCATCCCGTTTCTCTACCTTGGTGCCAAGCACATGGTCACGGGCTATGACCACCTGCTGTTTCTGTTTGGTGTGATTTTCTTCCTTTATGGAATGAAGCAGATCGGCACCTACGTGACGTTGTTCGCCATTGGCCATTCAACCACGATGCTGGCCGGGGTCTGGTTCAACTTCGGCATCAACAGCTACATCATCGACGCCATCATCGGCTTTTCGGTGGTCTACAAGGCACTCGATAACCTCGGAGCATTTCGCGCCTGGTTCGGTGTTCAGCCAAATACCAAAGTAGCGACGCTGATCTTTGGATTTCTGCACGGTTTCGGCCTTTCCTCGAAAATCCTTGACTATGGCATTTCACCCGATGGGCTTTTGCCGAACCTGCTCGCGTTCAACGTAGGCGTCGAGATCGGCCAACTTTTGGCACTGGCAGCCATTTTGCTGGTGATGACCAGGTGGCGGGCCACACCGTCTTTCGCGCGGCAGGCCTATGCCGCAAACGTCCTGATGATGACCGCAGGCTTTGCGCTGATGGGCTACCAGCTCGTCGGGCTGGCCGTCGCATGAGAAACGGAGACAACGACATGCAACAACGATTCGAAATTCACAAAGCACCTGTTCCCCCCTTGCGAGCCGAGCCGCGTTCCGCCGGACCCTCCGGTGGTGGCGGCCCTGTTCAGGGGGTCGATGTCACATCTGGTGGCCTGATCCGTAGCACGTTGATGGCTGGCGGAGCAGCATTAGCGATCCTGACATTCTTCTGGCTTCCAGCGGAGTACGGGATCGACCCAACAGGCGTTGGCGGGTTGACGGGCCTGACCGAAATGGGTGCGATCAAGCAGCAGCTGGCCGGCGAGGCGGCAGCGCAAGACGCGGCAGCAGCTGCAGAACCAGCGGCAGTCGTCGGGTCAGCAACTGCACCGGGCGAAGTTACGTCGCGCCTTGACCGGATCGACGCTCAGCTTCGCCAGATCGCCACCGTTATCGGTGCCGATGTGGCGGTCATCTCGCCAACACCTGATGTCGCAGCGCTAATGGTGCCTGGACCTGCATTGGCACCTTCACCCGAAGCGGTTGCGGAACCAGACCCAGCGGTGCCCGAGATCGCCGAACCCGCAGAGCCGGAAGTTGTCGCAGCCGTGCCCGCTTGGCGAGACGAAATGGTGTTCACACTTGCACCGACCGAGGCCAAGGAAATCAAGCTGGTGATGGCAGCCGGCGACGTTGCCACCTTTGAATGGGTCTCGGAAGGTGGGGGTGTGAACTACACGCAACATGGGGACGACGGCGGCGCGAATGAGGTCCGCTTCGAAGACGGGCGCGCCGCGCCAGGACAGGAAGGCACGATGACAGCCCCCTTCACGGGCAAGCACGGCTGGTTCTGGCGCAATCGTGGCGATGCTCCCATCACGGTCACTTTGCGCACGGGCGGTGCATATTCCCAGATGGTTGAAGTCGAGTAGTAAAGCCGAGCTGTTAGAAAAGCCGAGCTGTCGGGGCCGCACGAAATTTGCGGCCCCAGTTTAGCTGAGACCTTGTTTTGGTCCAAACCGGGCAGTCAAGTCGAAGGCATCGCCGCGAAACACTTGGCGGGCAATCGTCAGGGTTTCATCACCACGCCAAGTGCGACGTTCCACCAGCAGGCAAGGAGCGCCGACACCCACCTCCAGAGTGCGCGCAGTCAAAGCGTCTGCCGCGATGGCTGCGATGCGATGCTCAGCTTCCGTCCAAGGGACATGCGCCACCAGCCAGGGGCCGGGTGGTTGATTGTGGAAATCAGCAGCCGCGGCATCCGAGACGGCATCGAGAAAGATATGGCGGTCCTCGATCAGCACCGGGCTGCCATCGGCCAGATGAACGGACCTGATGAATCTGCTCTGCCCAAGATGGTGCCCTTCGGCCCCCAGATGCACGCAGCAGGGCGGACGCATCTCATCGAGCAGCGGACGATAGCCGTAACGCGCACCACGCGCTTCGATATTGGCGCGGATGTCGGGAATGGTCAGAACCGCCGCATGCATCCGGGGACGGGAGACCACGGTTCCGGCGCGGCGGTTTCGGCTGATCAGACCGGTGGCCGCCAGCGAAGCCATGGCTTTGTTTACCGTCATCCGTGAACAACCGTACCGGGCCATCAGTTCTGTCTCGGTCGGCAGGCGGTCCCCGGGCTTCCATTCGCCCGATAGAATACGCGCCTCGACGTCCGCCCGGATGCGGGCGTGCAAGGTCGCAGGACGGGTGTCAGGGGCGTGATCGTGCATGGATCAGATCATGGCATGAGCATCAGCATCTGCAAGGTGGCACGCGGCGGCACCGCCATGGGCCACGGCGCGCAGGACCGGTTCGGCCTCCCGGCAGCGGGGTTCGACCACCGGACATCGGGTGGAAAACCGGCATCCGGGGGGTGGGTTTCGCGGGGACGGCGGGTCACCGGCCAACAGGATGCGCGGACGGGTGGCCTCGGTCACCGGATTGGGAGAGGGCACGGCGGACAAGAGCGCCTGACTGTAGGGATGGGCGGGGTCGGAGAAGACAGCCTTTGCTTCCCCTTCTTCCGCCACGCGACCCAGATACATCACGGTGACTGATGAGCAGACCTCACGCACAATTGCCAAGTCGTGGGCCACGATCACTATGGTCAGGCCAAGCTGTGCTTGCAGCCGCGCGAACAGGTTGACGATCTGCGCCCGGACCGAGACGTCCAGCGCCGAAAGCGGTTCATCGCAGATCAGGAGTTGCGGCGACAGCGCTAGCGCACGGGCGATAGAGACGCGCTGCCTCTGCCCGCCCGACAATGAGCGTGGCAGGCGGTCAAGCACGGTTTCCGGTAACGCCACAAGATCGAGCAGCTCCTGCACCCGGGCACGGCGGGCTTTCCCGTCGCCGATCCCATGAATCTGCAAAGGCTCCTCCAGCGTCTGGCCGACAGTCTGGCGACGGCTCATGCTGCCCAGTGGGTCCTGGAAAATGAACTGCACGGTGCGAGCAAAGCCCTTGCGGTCGGCCTTCGCCCAGTCTGTGCGGTCGCGGCCAAAGATGGAAACCTGGCCCACGGTCGCGCTTTGAAGCCCGATCAGGGCGCGGGCAAGCGTGGTTTTGCCACAGCCGCTCTCGCCCACGATGCCGTGGAACGCGCCTTGTGCGACGGTCAGGTCCACCCCATCAACAGCGCGAACAAGGCCAGCGGCGGTCTGGAAATGGACTTTTAGGCCCTTGGCAACGATGGCATCAGACATGGATTACGATCCCCTCGGCGGCGATGACAACGGGACAGGCAACGCGGTGTGGCACGGTGCCATTGCCCACCTTAACCAGCGGCGGGCGGTGGGTCCGGCACTGCGGCTGCACCAGTTCGCAACGGTCGGCAAAGCGGCAACCGGGTTCCAACTGCGCCTGATTGGGCGGAATGCCGGGGATCTCCTTCGTGCCCGTCGCGTTCTCGCTGCGGAAGTCGGGGACCGAGGCGAGAAGCCCGCGCGTGTAGGGATGTACCGGCGCGGTCAGCACATCGATTGCGCTGCCTTCCTCGGCCACCTGGCCTGCGTAGAGCACCGCCACCCGGTCAGCCAGCACCGACACCGCACCTATATCATGGGTGATCAGGATCACCGCAATGCCGTCCTCCTTCTGAATCTGGCGGATAAGGGCAAGGATCTGTGCCTGCACCGTGGCATCCAGCGCCGTCGTCGGTTCATCCGCAATCAGCACGCGGGGCCGCGCCGCCAAGGCCAACGCGATCATTGCGCGCTGCAGCATGCCGCCGGACAATTCATGCGGGTAGCGGTCATAGCGGTCTTCGGGGTCAGGGATGCCGGACCGTGCCAGTAGAGAGACGGCCTCCTTGCACGCCTCCGCCGCCGACAGCCCGGCAAAGCGGCGCGCTTGTTCGGCCAATTGTGGGCCTATCTTCAGCATCGGGTTCAGGGCCGACATCGGGTCTTGGAAGATCACCCCAAAAAACCCGCCGCGCAGGCGCGACAGTTCAGCGGGCGACATCGCCAGAATATCCTTACCATCCGCCCGCGCAGTGCCGCGCAGGTCCACCGCCACGCCTTCAGGCAGCAGGCCAAGCGGGCCTAGCGTCATCACCGTCTTGCCGGACCCGGACTCGCCCACAATCGCCAGCGTCTCGCCTGGGGCCACATGGAACCCGGCCCCATCCACCGCACGGACGGAAACGGTGGGCGTGTAGAGGTCAATCACCAACCCCTCAACTTGATAGATGGGGGCGGTCATGCCTCCACCACCTTCCGGGCCACTTCTTCCGCCGCACGCGCCGCTTTCTTGCGTGACAGCAACCGGCCCCGCACCGCACGGGGAACCTTTTGCAATGCAAACGCCTCGCCCAGAAGGTTGAAACTGACCACCACGGCGGTCAGGGCAAGGCCGGGGATGATTACCAAGGCCGCGTTCTCCTCGATGTAGGACATGCCATCGACCAGCATCTGGCCCCATTCCGGGGTGGGCGGGGCGACGCCAAGGCCAAGGAACGACAGCGTGGCAATCGCCAGCACCAGCGCACCCGCATCGGCCGACGCATAGACCACCACCAGCCCCAGAACATGCGGAAGGATGTGGCGGGTGAATATCCAGATGTGCGAGGCACCCATCACCCGAGCCGCCTCGATATACGGCTGCTGCAATTCGGCCACCACCACGGCGCGACTCATGCGGGCATAATTCGCCCACCAGGCCATAGTCAGGGCGACGATCATCTTCCAATAGTCAGACATCCAGTCGAAATTCGCGCCGGAAAACACCCCCATCAGCGCCAGCGCAATCACCAGCGACGGCAGTGCCAAGGCAATGTCGATCACCGAGATCAGCACGAGTTCGGTCTTGCCGCCGACATAGCCCGCGAAAGATCCGATCACGACGCCGATCGCCAGCGCCGCGACCAGAACGAACACCATCGCCACTAAGGATGTGCGCGCGCCGCCGATGATCCGGCTGAACATGTCGCGGCCAAGGTAATCGGTGCCCAGCCAATGCGCCCAGCCCGGCCCCTCCAGCAGCGCGGCATAGTCCTGCGCAGCCGGGTCATGCGTCATCAGCCACGGCGAGAAAATGCCGATCAGCACGAAGATGAATGCGGGGGCAAGAATCGCCCAAGGCCAGTTTTTCATGCTTTGCCCCTCATGCTTTTCTAGGCCTCCGCAGACGGGGGTCTGCCAGCATCGCCAGCAGATCGACGATCAGGTTGATGGACACGAAGAACACCACGAAGAGCGTCAGCGTCGCCTGCATCCCGATGAAATCCCGAAACCGGATCGCCTCGATAAAGAACGCACCAACGCCGTTCAGCCCGAACACCCGTTCCACCACAATCGCGCCGATGATCATCAGCGTGAACTGCGCGCCGAAGGTGGTCATGTAGGGAATGGCAATGTTGGGCAGCGCCTCACGCAACAGCACCGCGCCGCGCGTCAGGCCCTTGGCGAACCCGGTGGTTGCAAAGGGGCGCGACATGGTGTCCTGCAGGTTCACCCGGACAACGCGGGCCAGAACCGAGGCTGGAAACAGTGCAATGGTAATCCATGGCAGCAGCCATGAGGTCAGGCCGGAGACGCCAAAGGTCGGCACCCACCCCAACCAGACCGAGAACACGATCACCAACATGGCAGCCACGAAGAAGTTGGGGGTTGAGGCCCCCACTAGCGCCATCCCGTGCAGCACCCTGTCGATGCCTCCACCGTTTGACGCGGCCCCCGCGATGCCCATTGCCAAGGACAACACCAAAGCCAGAACGCCGCCGCCGGTCAGCAAGGCCAGCGTCATGGGAATACGCTCACCGAACTCCTCGGCCATCGGTTTTCCGGTGCGAAGGCTGATCCCGAAATCCCCGGTCAGCGCATCCCCCAGCCAGCGCGCATAGCGCAGCGGCAGGGGGTCGTTGAGGCCGAGATCGTCGGCGATCTTGGCGATCATCTCACCATCTGCACCCGCACCCGCCGCGCGTTCGGCGATGAGTGCGGCCACGTTTCCGGGGGCGGCGGTGACCAACCAGAAGGTCAGCGCCGTTGCCGCCAGCATCAGAAGGAGGGCAAGCCCCACCCGCCGCATGAACATGCGTTGCATCGAATTCGCCCTCCCAGATCCGGTCAGCCCAGTGTGATGCCCTTGAACGGCAGGTCGTAATCCGTCGCAGGCAGCGTGAAGCCCGCAACGCGCGGATGCACGGCCCACAGGCGTTGTGTCACGACGAGCGGGCAGGCCGCCGTATTGTCGCGCAACCAGTCGTAGACTGCCTGCATCGCGCCCTCACGCGCATCGCCGCCGGTTTCCAGCGCGGTTGCAACCAGCACATCCAGATCAGGATGGACATAGATCTTGCCATCGGGCCCTGTGTCCGAGGCCGTGACGAATGACGCCCCGAGCGAGCCATGCGGATCATAGGGCGCGCCGTAGGTGCCAAAGAACGTCAGATCGTAATCGAACTTCGGGCGGCGGTCGTGCATCGTGGCGTTGTCCACCGTCTCGATGTTGGTCTTGACGCCCACCTCCATCAGCATGCCCTGGATCATCTCGGCGATGCGCCGCGAACCGGGGAAGCTCTCTTCGGAGACAAGGAAGGCAATCTCCAGCACCGCACCATCCTTGGTCCAGCCAGAGGCATCGCCCGCCCAACCGCCTGCCGTCAGCGCGGCCTGCGCGGCGGCGATATCACGGGCCGGAACCGGAGTGCGGCTGCCCGCTGTGGGCACCGTCGCGGGGAAGATGTCCACGGTTGGGTCAGCAAAGCCTTCGAACAGCACGGTCGCCACAGCGGTGCGGTCGATGCCAAGGAAGATCGCATCACGCACGGCTTTGTCCTGCATCATCGGCGAATTCGGCGAGAAGCCGAGGATCGTCGTCGCTGTTCCGGGCTCAGCCACGATGGTCATGCCCTCACTTGCCAGCGCTTGTGCGCGCCGTGGCGAGAGGGCCGCGACCCAGTCCCCACCGATCACGTCCAACTCGCCCGCGCGAAGGGCGTTGGCACGAGCCAACTCGTCGGGAACGACCTTCAATTCCAGCCGCGCAAAGGTGGGCTTTTCGCCCCAGTAGGCATCGTTGCGGACCAGAACGGTTTC
>CAMBWO010000011.1 GCA_945871285.1 Pseudorhodobacter antarcticus
AACTGGTTGCTCGCCGCCAACCCCTTGCGCGTCAACAGCCACTGCGCCCCCAGCCACGCCTTGCCCCAGGCATTCCAGTATTTAAAAAGGGTAATCGGCTGACTGGCCGCAAATTGCAGATACAGTTCCGGATGGTCCTGCAAATTCGCCCCCACGCCGGGCCTGTCCGCCACAACGTCAATCCCATGGCTGCGCAAGGCCGCCGCATCGCCAATCCCCGACAACATCAATATCTTCGGACTGTTGATGCTGGACGCCGACACAATCACCTCGCGCCGCGCCGCAATCACCTGCACCTCGGTGCCCCGCGACACCTCGACCCCCGTGGCACGACCATTTTCAATCACCACCCGCCGGGCAAAGGCGTTATAGACCTGCACATTGCCGCCCTTGATCGCGGGTTTCAGGTAGGCATTGGCCGCAGACCACCGCTGCCCCTTCCAGATCGTCGCCTCGAACGGCCCGAACCCCTCTTGCGCCTGCCCGTTGTAATCCCGCGTCACAGGGTATCCCGCCTGCCGCCCCGCTTCGATGAACGCGTCAAACAGCGGGTTGTCGCGTGGCCCCCGCGTGATGTGCAACGGCCCGTCGGTGCCTCGCCAGGTCGCGTCCCCCTCATCGCCGTGCCAGTTTTCCATCCGCTTGAAATAGGGCAGCACATCGGCATAGGCCCAGCCTTGCGCCCCCATCTCGTCCCAGGTGTCATAATCCCGCGCATGGCCCCGCACATAGACCATGCCGTTGATGCTCGACGACCCGCCCAACACCTTGCCCCGTGGCGTCGCCAACCGCCGCCCGCCCAGATGCGGTTCCGGTTCAGTCTGAAACCCCCAGTCATAGCGTTTCATGTTCATCGGATAGGACAGCGCCGCCGGCATCTGGATGAACGGCCCCGCATCGCTGCCGCCCTCCTCGATCACTACCACCTTCATCCCCGCCGCGCCCAGCCGATACGCCAGCGCCGACCCCGCCGACCCCGACCCGATGATCACATAATCCGCCTCGTGTATCGCCTGCATCCTCAGTCTTTCCCTGCATCCCTGATCTGGCATTCCAGATAAACCATCGCCGTCCTGACCGCCGCCGCCCCATCCGGCGCCCCCGATTTCAACCCCTCGCGCAGGTACAACCCGTCGATCAACGCCGCCAACCCCTCGGCCAGCGCCTCGGCCCGACCGCCGGCCAAGGGCCGCAACCCCGCCAGCAGGTTCGACCGCAACCGCCGCTGATAAATCGCCAGCAACCGCTGCGCCTGCGGCACCGTCTGCGCCAGCACCCAAAAGTTCAGCCAGGCCCCCACCGCCTCGCGCCGAAAATTCGCCGGGCTGAACGACGCCGCCAATACCGCCTTGACCCGCCCCTGCGGCCCCTCGGCCAGCGCCAACGCGCCGCGCACCTCGGCCCCGTACAGCGTCAGGATGTGGCGCATCGCCGCCAGAAACATGTCCTCCTTGGACCCGAAATAATGGTGCGCCAACGCGCTCGACATGCCCGCACGCTTGGCGATCTGGCTGACCGTCACATCCAGCGACCCCGCCCGCCCGATCTCGGAAATCGTGGCTTTGACAAGCGCCGCCTTGCGTATAGGCTCCATCCCAAGCTTCGGCATCGCGCAGCCCCAATAAAATGCTTGCAAAATGCAGCTAACTTGAAGTTTATTGACTCGTCAATCAACAATAAACAGGGAGCCCCCAATGACCCTTCGCACCACCCTCCTGACCACGGTCGTCACCTTCGCCCTCGCCGGGTCCGCCTTTGCCGAAGGCTGCGACAAGGTGATCTTCTCGGATGTCGGCTGGACCGACATCACCGCCACCACCGCCGCCGCCTCGCTGGTCCTGAACGCCTTGGGGTATGAGACGGAGACCAAGCTCCTGTCCGTGCCCGTCACCTACACCGGCCTGGCCGGCGGCGATGTCGATGTGTTCCTCGGCAACTGGATGCCCACGATGGAGGCTGATCTGGCCCCCTACCGCGACGCCAAGACCGTCGATACCGTGGCCGAAAACCTGAAAGGCACGCAGTATACCCTCGCCACCAACGCCGCAGGCGCCGCCCTTGGCATCAAATCCTTTGCCGACCTTGCGGCAAACAAGGACGCGCTGGAAGGCAAGATCTACGGCATCGAACCCGGCAATGACGGCAACCGCCTGATCCTCGACCGCATCACCGCCAATGACTATGACATGGGCGGCTTTGAACTGGTCGAAAGCTCGGAACAAGGCATGCTCGCCCAGGCCACCAGCCTGAACGGCGACGGCAAGCCGGTCGTCTTCCTCGGCTGGGCCCCCCACCCGATGAACGCGGCCATGGAACTCACCTACCTGACCGGTGGCGAAGAATGGTTCGGGGCCGAAGGCTCGGTCTTCACCAACACCCGCGCCGGTTACGTCACCGAATGCCCCAACACCGGCAAACTGCTGACCAACATGGTCTTTTCGCTGGAGATGGAGAACGCCGTCATGGGCGCCATCCTGAATGACGGCGCCGACGCGACCGAGGCCGCCAAGGCCTGGCTCGCCGCGAACCCCGCCATGTATGAGGCCTGGCTGGACGGCGTCACCACCAAAGACGGTGGCGATGCCAAGGCCGCCGTCGCCGCCGCGCTGCAATAACGACCATCGGCCCCGGGTAAATCCCGGGGCCTTTTCCATAGCGGTTCGGGGGACACATGGACTGGCTGACCGACAACAAAATCCCGGTGGGCAAGGTGGCCAAGGCCGTCTTCACCTGGATGAATGACAACCTCGGCCCCCTGTTCGACGCCATCTCGGCCGTGATGGAATGGCTGATCGACGCCATCCTGTGGGCCCTGCAAACCCCGCATCCCCTTGTGATCGTGGCGCTGTTCATCGCCCTGACCTGGTATCTGCAACGCTCGTGGAAGGTCTGCCTTGGCGTCCTGATTGGCTTTCTGTTCATCCTGAACCAGGGCTACTGGAAACCGACGACCGAAAGCCTGACCCTGATCCTGTCGTCCTGCGTGGTCTGCATGGGGCTCGGCGTCCCCATCGGCATCGCCACCGCCCACCGGCCCCGGCTTTACACCGCCATGGTCCCGGTCCTTGACCTGATGCAAACCCTGCCGACCTTTGTCTACCTGATCCCCGCCATCGTGTTTTTCGGCCTCGGCGCCGTGCCCGGCCTGATCGCCACCGTGATCTTCGTGCTGCCCGCCCCCATCCGCCTGACCCACCTTGGCATCGCCTCCACCCCCACCGCGCTCCTCGAGGCCGCAACCGCCTTTGGCGCCACCCCCAAGCAGCGCCTGTGGAAGGTCGAACTGCCCTACGCCTTTCCGCAAATCATGGCCGGCCTGAACCAGACCATCATGCTGTCGTTGTCCATGGTCGTGATCGCGGCCCTTGTCGGCGCGAACGGCCTGGGCGTGCCCGTGGTCCGCGCCCTGAACTCGGTCAACACCGCGCTCGGCTTTGAATCCGGCTTCATCATCGTGGTGGTGGCCATCCTTCTGGACCGCATGCTCCGGGTGACCCGCAAATGACGGCCGTAATCTTTGACCGCGTCTCCATCGTCTTTGGCGACAACCCCGACCTGGCCCTACCCCTGATGGACAAGGGCCTCTCCCGCACCGACATCCAAACCCAGACCGGCCAGATCCTCGGCGTCCACGACTGCTCCCTGACCGTGGCCGAGGGCGAGATTCTGGTCCTGATGGGCCTCTCCGGCTCCGGTAAATCCACCCTCTTGCGCGGCGTCAACGCCCTGAACCCCGTGGTGCGGGGCGAGGTCCGCGTGCTGGACGGTGACAAGATGGTGTCGGTGACCCGCGCCACCCCCGACAGCCTGCGCCACCTGCGCCTGTCCCGCATCGCCATGGTGTTCCAGCAATTCGGCCTGCTGCCCTGGCGCACCGTGCGCGACAATGTGGGCCTCGGGCTGGAACTCGCAGGCCAAACCCCCGACCAGCGCCGCCCCCTGGTCGACGAACAATTGGCCCTGGTGAACCTGAGCGGGTGGGCCGACCGCAAGGTCGGCGAGTTGTCAGGCGGCATGCAGCAACGCGTCGGCCTCGCCCGCGCCTTCGTGACCCAAGCCCCCATCCTGCTCATGGACGAGCCCTTCTCCGCCCTCGACCCCCTGATCCGCGCCCGCCTGCAAGACGAACTGCTGGACCTGCAATCAAAACTGAAACGCACCATCATCTTTGTGTCGCATGACCTGGACGAGGCCTTCAAACTCGGCAACCGCATCGCCCTGATGGAGGGCGGCCGCATCGTCCAAATCGGCACCGCCCGCGAAATCATCGCCAACCCGGTCAGCGATTATGTCGCGGAATTCGTCGCCCAGATGAACCCCCTGGGCGTTCTGACCGCCCGTGACGTGATGGAACGCGGCGAAACCACCGCCGAGGCCGCCGTTGATGCCGAACTGCCGGTGAAACAGGTGATGTCGCTCTTGTCCAAGGGTGCCACCGAACTCGCCGTCACCGAAAACGGCCAGCGCATCGGCCTCGTCCGCGCCAGCAGCCTGATGGCCCGGCTGATCGACCCCAGAAACGGCTAGGGCTTCAACACCTGCGAAAACACCGACTCCATGATTTCACCGCGTTCGCTGACCACATCACCCAGCAGCAAAACCTCGGTCCCCACCGGCACCCGTCCCAGAAAATCCAGCACCGCCTCGGGCGTCACAGACCCATAGGCGCTTTGAAACCGCAGCCCCTCACCACTGACGCTGCAAATCACAAAGCCCTCGTCGTCAAAGCAGCCCTCGGTCTTGCCCATGACCACAAAACTGTCGCCATAGGTGTCAGGCGCAAAACCCGCCGCCGCCACCTTGTCCCAATCCGCCGCCCCAACCTCGGCCATGGCCGGTGCCGCCATCACCAAACCCAGCCCCAACATCAAAGCACGCATCCTCCGCTCCTCCGCAGCGCACCTTTCCAATTTGTTAATGCCCCAAGCCAATCCATTGACCTGCAACACTTTTCGTCTCATGTCACGCGTGACAGACCATCACTCCAACACATCCTCCGCCTTCTCGGCCGCCACCTTTTTCACCGGGGCCTTCTTCGCCACCGGCTTCTTCGCCGCCACCTTCTTGACCGGGGCCTTCTTGACCGGGGCCGCCTTCTTCTCCGCCGCAGGCTTCTTCTCCGCCGCAGGCTTCGTCGCCGCCGCAGGCTTGCGCACCGCCTTCTTCGGCGCCTTGCCCGCCTTCTCGGCAACCAGCGCCACCGCCTCCTCCATCGTCACCGTCTCGGGGGCCAGTTCCTTGGGCAGGGTCGCATTCACCTTGCCCCATTTGACATAGGGCCCATATTTCCCCGGCATCACCAACACCGGCCCGCCATCCGGATGCACCCCCAAATCGCGCAACGGCTCGGTCGCCGCAGCCCCGCCCCGCCGACCGGCCGCCTTCTGCGCCAGAACCTCGACCGCTCGGTTCATCCCGATGGTGAAAACCTCCTCGACATCGGGAATGTTCGCGTAGACGGCCCCATGCTTGACATAGGGGCCGAACCGCCCAATCGCCGCCTCGACCACCACACCATCCTCGGGGTGCATCCCCACGACTCGCGGCAAGGACAGCAACTCCACCGCCCGCTCCAGCGTCAACGCATCCGCCGCCCACCCTTTCGGCAAAGATGCACGCGGCGGCTTCGGCATCTCCTCCGACGCCTCCCCCCGCTGGACATAGGGGCCAAAGCGCCCCGTCCTCAGCGAAATCTCGACCCCTTGATCCAGCCCCAAAATCCGCCCATCCGCCGAGCCACCCTCATCCCCACCCGAAATCGCCCGCGTAAATCGGCACTCCGGATAGTTCCCGCAGCCAATGAACGCCCCGCCCGACCGCGCCGTTTTCAGATGCAACCGCCCGCTTCCGCAGGTCGGGCAAATCCGCGGGTCCGACCCGTCGGCCCGCACCGGATAGAGATGCGGCGCCAGGAACTCGTCGATCTTGTCCAGCACCTCGGAAATCCGCAGGTCCGCCGTCTCGGCCACAGCCGCCGAGAAATCGCGCCAGAACCGCGTCAGAACGTCCTTGTAGGCCCGCTCCCCGGCGGACACATCGTCCAGCTCATTCTCCAGATCGGCCGTGAAATCATATTCCACATAGCGCCGGAAATAGTTGGTCAAAAACGCCGTCACCAGCCGCCCCTTGTCCTCGGGGATCAGGCGGTTCTTGTCCTTGCGCACATATTCGCGGTCCTGAATCGTGGTGATGACCGATGCATAGGTCGACGGCCGACCAATCCCCAACTCCTCCATCCGCTTGACCAGCGTCGCTTCCGAATAGCGCGGCGGCGGCTGGGTGAAATGCTGCTCGGGGTGAACACGGCGCTTTTCCACGCCCTCCCCCTGCATGATTTGCGGCAGACGGGCGTCGTCGCCCTCCTCGTCGTCGCGCCCCTCCTCGTAAACCTTCAGGAACCCGTCGAACAAAACGACCTGCCCATTGGCGCGCAAGCCCACCTGCCCATCGGGCGAGGTCACGTCCACCACCGTCCGCTCCAGCCGCGCCGCCGCCATCTGGCTCGCAATCGTGCGCTTCCAGATCAGGTCATACAGCTTGCGCTGGTCCGCTTCCGCCAGTTTCAGGCTGTCGGGCGTCGCCGACATTTCCGTCGGGCGGATGCACTCATGCGCCTCCTGCGCGTTCTTGGCCTTGTTTTTATACATCCGCGGCGCGTCCGGCACATAGGCCGCCCCGAATTGCCGGGCAATCTCGGCCCGCGCCGCCATCACCGCCTCGGGCGCCATGTCGATGCCGTCCGTCCGCATATAGGTGATATGCCCCGCCTCATACAGCCGCTGCGCCGCTGACATGCAGACCTTGGCCCCCATGCCGAACTTGCGGCTGGCCTCCTGCTGCAAGGTCGAGGTCATGAACGGGGCCGAGGGGTTGCGCGCCGCAGGCTTGGATTCCACCGCCTGCACCTTGAAGCTGCGGCTATCGACCGCCGCCACCGCCAGTTCCGCCGCCGCCGCCGTCGGAATGTCGAACTTGTCCAGCTTCTTGCCGCCCAGCAAAATCAGCCGCGCCTCGAACTGCTGCCCGCGCGGCGTCTCCAGCGTCGTCGTCACCGTCCAGAACTCCCGCGCGCCGAACGCCTCGATCTCCATCTCGCGCTCGACAATCAGGCGCAGACAGACCGACTGCACCCGCCCCGCCGACTTGGCCCCCGGCAACTTGCGCCACAGAACCGGCGACAGGGTAAACCCCACCAGATAATCCAGCGCCCGGCGGGCCAGATAGGCCTCGACCAGCGGCACATCGACCTGACGCGGGTTCTTCATCGCCTCGGTCACCGCCGCCTTGGTGATCGCGTTGAACGTCACCCGGCTGACCTTCTTGCCCTTCTTCAGCGACCCCGCCAGGGCCTCCTGCAAATGCCAGGATATCGCCTCGCCTTCACGGTCGGGGTCGGTGGCCAGAATCAGCTCATCGTCGGTTTTCAGCGCCTCGGTGATCGCCTTGATGTGCTTGCGGCTGTCCGCCGCAATCTCCCAGGTCATCGCAAACCCGTCCTCTGGGTTCACCGATCCATCCTTGGCCGGCAGGTCCCGAACATGGCCATAAGAGGCCAGAACCGTATAGCCAGGCCCCAGATATTTGTTGATTGTCTTGGCCTTGGCCGGAGATTCAACGACGACAACTGGCATGAATATCCCTTTTCACCGGCCTCAAGGCCCGCCCCTGCATGGCGGGGCAAGATGTGGGGCAACGCCGGGGAATGTCAACCGGGGGGTTTTCGCGACCAGCCCAAGCCGGTGGCCCGCGGCCAGAGGCGCGACAGGGACTGTGCGGCCAACGGCCGCTCCACCAGGTCACCCCGCTCAGGTCTGGCGCGACAACAGCCCCCCCGCCTGACGCAGGATCAACCCCTCCAACTCCAGCGTCACCAGTTCCGGCAACACCCGCGCCGCCGGCTGATCCAGATCGCGAATCAGCTGATCCTCCGCCACCGGGCTCGGCCCCAGCCGCGCCAGAATCATGTTGTGCAGCGCCGTCACGTCGCGCAAGGGCCGCACCGGCTCGGGCGCATCCACCGGCGTCGCCCGGTGCCCCGGCATCGCGATCTGCAACGCCTCCAGAATGTCATGCGCCGACCGCACCAGCGTAGCCCCGTCCCGGATCAGCCGGTTGCACCCCGCCGCCCGCGCATCAAACGGATGCCCCGGCACCGCGAACACCTCACGCCCCTGCTCCAGCGCCGCCTCCGCCGTGATCAGCGACCCCGATTTCGCCGCAGCCTCCACCACAACCACCGCCCGCGCCAGGCCCGAGATGATTCGGTTGCGCATCGGAAAATGCCGCACTTGCGGCTCCATGCCTATCGGCTGCTCCGACACCCGGCACCCCCGCGCCAGAATTTCCGCCGCCAGCCCGGCGTTCTCGGCCGGATAGATGTGATCCACCCCGCCCGCCTGCACCGCCACCGTGCCCGTGGCCAAACTCGCCTGATGCGCCTCGGCATCCACGCCCCGCGCCAGCCCCGACACCACGACCAGCCCCGCCGCGCCCAGCGTTTCCCCCAACCGCCGCGCCATCCGCAACCCCAGCGACGACGCCGACCGCGCCCCCACCAGTGCCACCATCGGCCGCGCCAGCAACCCCAGATCGCCCTGCGCCCACAAAACCGGCGGCGCATCCGAAATCTCCTGCAACGGGACCGGATAGACCCCATCTCCCCAGCGCAGCATCACAGCCCCCGCCGCCCGCGCCGCCTTCATCTCGGCCACCACCACGCCCATCGGGCAAATCTCGTAATTCTCGACCCCCGCCGCCTTGGCAATCTCGGGCAGCGCCCGCAACGCCTCCGCCGCCGTCCCATGCTCCGCCATCACCCGGTGAAAGGTCGCGGGCCCGATCCGCCGCGACCGGATCAGCCGCAACCAATCCGCCGGGTCATCCCGCCCCATTACGGGCACGCTCTGTCTTGCCACTGCCATGCTGTTCTCCTGCCGCCACCATCGCCCGCAAATGGTTAACGCCAGATGAATCGCCCCCGCAAATCCGCAGATCCCCATTGAAGCCCGCCCCAAAGTTTGATCAAATATGCCAAACGAGGAGCCCCCGATGAAAAACGCCGAGATTGCCCGCCGCCGCACCGATGCCATTTCCACCGGCATCGGGGTGCAAACCCAGATCTATGTCGACCGCGCCCTGAACTCCGAAGTCTGGGATATCGAGGGCAACCGCTATATCGACTTTGCCGCCGGCATCGCCGTCGTGAACACCGGCCACTGCCACCCCAAGGTGATGGCCGCCGTGACCGAGCAACTCAGCCGCTTCACCCACACCTGCCACCAGGTCCTGCCGTATGAAAACTACGTCCGCTTGGCCGAACGCCTGAACGCCGCCGTCCCCGGCGACTGGCCCAAGAAAACCGTCTTTGTCACCACCGGCGCCGAGGCTGTTGAAAACGCCGTCAAGGTCGCCCGCATCGCGACGGGGCGCAACGCCGTCATCGCCTTTGGCGGCGCCTTCCACGGCCGCACCCTGCTGGGCATGTCCCTGACCGGCAAAGTCGACCCCTACAAAAAGGGTTTCGGCGCCATGATGCCCGACGTCTACCACGTCCCCTTCCCGCAAGAGGTGCACAACGTCACCACCGCCGACGCGATGGCCGGCCTGACCAAGCTCTTCAAGGCCGACCTCGACCCCTCCCGCGTCGCCGCCATCATCTTTGAACCCGTGCAGGGCGAAGGCGGCTTCTACCCCGCCCCCCTCGACCTCGTCCGCGCCATCCGCAAGCTGTGCGACGACCACGGCATCGTGATGATTGCCGACGAAGTGCAAACCGGCTTTGCCCGCACCGGCCACATGTTCGCGATGGAAGGTTACGGCGTCGCCGCCGACATCACCACCATGGCCAAGGGCCTCGCCGGCGGCCTGCCCCTCGCCGCGCTGACCGGCAAGGCGAGCCTGATGGACGCCGCCCACCCCGGCGGCCTTGGCGGCACCTACGGCGGCAACCCCCTCGGCATCGCCGCCGCCAACGCCGTGCTGGATGTGATCGAGGAAGAACAACTCTGCTCCCGCGCCAACGAACTTGGCTCTCGCCTGAAACAACACCTCGAAATGATCCGCGCCACCACGCCCGAGATTGTCGACATCCGCGGCCCTGGCTTCATGGTCGCCGTCGAATTCGCCAACCCCTCGTCGCACGAACCAGACGCAGCCTTCACCACCCGCGTAAGGCTCGAGGCCCAAAAACGCGGCCTGATCCTCCTCACCTGCGGCGTCTACGGCAACGTGGTGCGGTTCCTCGCCCCCATCACCATCCCCGATGCCCATTTCAAGGAAGCGATGGGGATTTTGGAAGAGTCGGTCAAAGCGGCACGGGCCGCCTAAGCGGTGCGAGACATCACGCACCCTACCTCAACCCGGTAGGGTGCGCATTCATCACGCACCTTTAGGGCGACCCTAAACAAGCGGTGCGCGATAAATGCGCACCCTGCGGTTCTCTCATGGCCCCCCGCAACTCGCGGTATCTAGGATAGGGGGTGAGCCTATTTCAAATTCTTGGCGAGTCACATCGAGAGTCCGGTTGACCTCATACACAAAGAAACTGTTTGGATCGTATAGCGCCTCATTTGGAACGCCCGTAAGGCGGACGACCGGCTTCCCATCGCCGTCCGTCACGAAGACCGGCTCTCCGAACCGAATGCCATCTGGCAACCTGACATTGCCAACCAACATCGCAGTCTCGCCGTCAAAATAGGAAAGCTCCGTTCCTATATTTGATTTGACGCGCTTGGACGGATCGAAATGCTGCACAACAATAGTACTATCACTTGGTTCCGCGGCTAGACCAGCAACTACATAGTCGGACCTTGCTCCAATTATTCCGCTGCCAACCCCAACAGGCGAACTGAGCAATTCAGCGGTGTATTTCTCATCCTGCAAATGAACGGAATAGATGCCCGGTCCAAAGCGAAACTTTTGTATGGCGTCGTTGGCGTTGGTCGCAGGAATCCCGGACGAAGGATAAGCAGCAACGAGAAAGGTATCTTCTGTTAGTGAGGTCAACTTTCCTGGAAGCCCCAATTCCGGTCCATACATCGGCCTTTGAGCCATTTTCAGGAGTTCTATCAGTTTCATATTGAATAAAGGGGTTCCCTGACTCTCTGAAATGTAAGGTCCAGAAAAGTACAAGATGCGATCATGTCGCTCGCCAAGGATCATTATTGGGCTTGTAATCGCTTCAGAGCTTGTGATCAAAACCTCGCAACTTGCAGATTCATCTTGCAGATGTATTTCAAGCAATCGGAACTTTGTCGTTGGCCGTAGAAGGCGCTCTACAACCAACAAACGTTCATCATCTGCAATAGAAACATCGCTCAAGGAATCCGCGCTACGGATTTCGACAGATATCGAGGAACCGACCGTACCGACAAAGACACTTGATCCTGGGGGCCTGAGTTGTGTCTGCACTGGTCGATTCAGGGTAACCGCAAAGAGTTTACCTCCAAAGGCGGAGTATTGGAGAAGCATTCTCTCTGAGTCGGACTCGTCACAGGAACTAACAAGTGCCAGACTCGACAAAGCCAAAAGGGACGCTATCGAACGATAGCTTATTTTCTTGGGTCGATCCTGAAGCCTAACTCGGTCTGCCAGAATTGCCCGGCAATAACCCAACGCCAGACCATGCCGCCAACGCCCATTCTGCCCACCCAAACCCCACCCCCGAATCGCCACCTGCACATTCCCCCTAACATCCCCTGAACAAACCTTAACAAATTCCCAAGATTCCGTTAATTTCCAAAACGTCCAGATCTGGACGCCCCCCTTCCCAACCCACCCCCAAGGGCGCTATGGAACTCCATGCCCGCCCCCATCACACTCACCAACGCCTCCTACACTGTGCAGGGCAAGCCCATCCTGCACGACCTGACCCTGACCCTGTCAGAATCCCGCATCGGCATCCTCGGCCAGAACGGCTCGGGCAAGACCACGCGCCTCCGCCTCCTCGCCGGCCTCATCGCCCCCGCCTCGGGCACCGTCCGCATCGGCCAAACCGACCCCGCCAAAGATCGCAAGGCCGCCCTCACCCAAATCGGCATCCTCTTTCAGAACCCCGACCACCAGATCCTTTTCCCGACCGTCGAGGAAGAGCTTGCCTTCGGCCTCACCCAACAAAACCACCCCAACCCCGCCCAGGCCGTGGCCGACCTCCTCAAACAGGAAAACCGCACCCACTGGGCCAAGGCCCCTACCCATACCCTCTCCCAAGGCCAGCGCCACTACCTCTGCCTCCTCTCCATCCTCCTGATGAGCCCCCAAACCCTCCTCCTCGACGAACCCTTTGCCGGCCTCGACCTGCCCACCCAGGTCCGCCTCAAACGCCGCCTCAAAACCCTGCCCCAACAGATCATCACCATCACCCACGACCCCGCCACCCTGACCGACGCCGACCGCATCCTCTGGCTCGACCAAGGCCACCTCCACGCCGACGGCCCGCCCGCCGAAATCCTCCCCGCCTTCACCGCCGCCATGACCCAACTGGGGGCGGCCGATGCTGACACTGACCTCCCCGCATGACACCTGGGCGCACCGCCTGCCCGCGGCCCCCAAGATGGTCGCCCTCGCCCTCTGGACCGTCGCCCTCTTCTCCCTGAACACCCTCCCCCCCCTCCTCGCCGCCACAACGGCCACCGGAGCGCTGATCTTGTCCGGCGGCCTGCCCTTCGCCCGCACCTCGGCGCTGATGCTCCGCCCGCTCTGGCCCTTCGTCCTGATCGTCGCCCTGTGGCAGGGCTGGCTGGGCGACCCCACATGGGGCGCCGCCCCCATCCTGCGCCTGATCACCGCCGTCGCCGCCGCCAATTTCGTCACCATGACGACCCGCCTGTCCGACATGATCACCATCCTCACCACCCTCGCCCGCCCCCTCGCCAGCCTCGGCCTGCCCCCCCGCCGCCTCGCTCTCGCCCTCGCCCTCGTCCTCCGCTTCATCCCCGTCATGCTGCACCAGATGCAGACCATCCACACCGCCTTTCGTGCCCGCTCGCACCGACGCCCCGGCTGGCGCGTGATGGTCCCCACCCTCCTCGCCGCCCTCGACGATGCCGACCACGTGGCCGAGGCCTTGCGCGCCCGAGGTGGCACAGGTTAAGGGGGCCTATGGAAAAGAACCTGACCCTGATCGCCCTGTTTGCCGCCCTGATCGCGGCACTGGGTCTGTTGCCGGCCATGATGCTGCCGGGCGGCGTGCCCATCACCGCCCAGTCGCTGGGCATCATGCTGTGTGGCACCGTCCTGGGCTCTCGCCGGGGCGCTTTGGCTGTGCTTTTGTTCCTGCTCATAGTTGCCCTTGGCCTGCCCATCCTCAGCGGTGGGCGCGGCGGTATTGGCGTGTTCTTTGGCCCCTCGGTCGGTTTCCTGATAGGTTTCCCCATCGCGGCCTTCGTTGCGGGTCTGGTTGTCGAACGTCTGAAGGCTCCGATCCTGGTTTCTGCCGGGCTTGGGGCCGTGCTGGGCGGAATGGTGGTTCTGTATCCAATCGGCGCGGTTGGTTGGGCGCTGATCCTCGGCAAGACCCTGCCTGAAGTCGGCATCTTCCTTCTTGGCTTTCTGCCCGGCGACCTGATCAAGTGCGCCCTTGCTGCCCTGATCACGCGTGCCATCGGGCAAATGCGCCCCGGTGTCCTTCTTTCGCGGGACTAGAGCGGATTTTCTTCAATCTGATTCAGTTTGAAGAAAATCCAAGACAGGCAAGCCATTGGGTTCTGCGCCCCTCGCACATGCGGAATGCCTGTTACGACGGGGCGAGTTTCAGGGGGAAATGGCAGGCGACAGCACGTGCGCCCTCCGAGGCGGTGAGGGCGGGGCGTTCACTGCGGCAGCGGTCTTGCGCAATGGGGCAGCGCGGGTGAAAGCGGCACCCCGAGGGCGGGGCGATGGGGCTGGGCACATCGCCGGTCAGGATGATGCGCTGGCGGGTGCCGGTGGCGTTGACCGGTTTGGGGATGGCGGAAATCAGCGCCTGGGTATAGGGATGGGCGGGGTGGGTGAAAATCTCGGTCGCCTCACCAATTTCGACAATGGACCCCAGATACATCACGGCGATTCGGGTCGAGACCTGGCGCACAACGGACAGGTCGTGGGCGACAAAGACATAGGTCAGTTTCAGGCGGTCTTGCAGGTCGGATAACAGGTTCACAATCTGCGCCTGCACCGACACATCCAGCGCCGAGACGGGTTCATCGAGGATGACCATCTTGGGTTCCAGAGCGATGGCGCGGGCGATGCCGATGCGTTGCCGTTGACCGCCCGAGAATTCGTGGGGGTAGCGGTGGGCGTGGTCGGGCAAGAGGCCGACTTGATCCAAGAGTTCGGCAACGCGGGCCTTTTCCTGCGCCGGGGTCAGGTTCAGGTGGATGCGCAGGGGTTCGGCGATCAGGTCTTGCACCCGGCGGCGGGGGTTGAGGGAGGCGTAGGGGTCTTGGAACACCATCTGGATCTTGCGGCGCAGCGGGCGCATTTCGCGCGGGCTGAGGTGCGAAATATCGGTGCCGTCGAAGATGAGGGTGCCTTCGGAGATGTCGTAAAGCCGCGACAGGCAGCGGCCGAGGGTGGATTTGCCGCAGCCGGATTCGCCCACCAATCCAAGGGTTTCGCCGGGCATGATGTGAAGGTTGACGCCATCG
Source organism: Pseudorhodobacter antarcticus (assembly GCA_945871285.1). Taxonomy (GTDB): domain Bacteria; phylum Pseudomonadota; class Alphaproteobacteria; order Rhodobacterales; family Rhodobacteraceae; genus Stagnihabitans. The sequence continues at coordinate 14,625 of CAMBWO010000011.1, forward strand.
ACCGCCTGCACGGTGCGCAGGCCTTGACGCGAAAAGCGGGTGCCGACGCGGAAGCGTTTGGACAGGTTGGTGACGGTGTAAAGGGGGGCTGTCATTGGGCGCTCGGCAGGATGCAAGCGGCGGCATGGGCGCCGCCGATCAGGGGGGGCTTGGCGTCGTCGCAGATGGACAGGCGCTGCGGGCAGCGCGGGGCAAAGGCGCAGCCTTTGGGCAGGATGAGGAGCGAGGGAGGCGAGCCTGCGATGGAGCGCAGGCGGTCGGGGCGGGGGCCGTCCAACGGTGGGATCGAGTCCAGCAATGCGAGAGTGTAGGGGTGGCGGGGGTCGGCAAAGAGGGCGGTCTTGTCGGCCCGTTCGACGATGCGGCCCGCATACATCACCATCACCCGGTCGGCGAGTTCGGCCATCACGCCCAAATCATGCGTGATGAAGATGATCGATGAGCCGTGTTTGTTTTGCAGGTTGCGCAATAGATCCAGGATTTGCGCCTGCACCGTCACATCCAGCGCTGTGGTGGGTTCATCGGCGACCAGAAGGGTGGGGTTGCAGGTCAGGGCCATGGCGATGACCGCCCGCTGACGCATGCCGCCCGACAATTGGTGCGGATAGCGATGGACGGCTTCGGAGGGTTTGGGGATGCCAACCTCCTCCAGCAGGTCAATCGCTTGGAACCACGCCTGTTTGCGGCTGACCTTTTGATGGGTCAGGATCTGTTCGGCGATCTGCCAGCCGATGGTGTAGACCGGGGTCAGCGCCGTCATCGGGTCTTGAAAGATCATCGCGATCTGGCTGCCGCGCAGGTGGCGCATCTCGCGCTGCTTCATGCCGACCAGTTCCAGGCCCTTGTACTTGATCGAGCCTTCGATGATGGCATTGGGATCGGTGATCAGGCCCATGACGGCCAGAACCGTCACCGTCTTGCCCGAACCGCTTTCGCCGACGATGCCCAGCAGCTCGCCCTGATCGACGTCAAAGTTGACGCCGTCCAACACGCGGACGATGCCGCGTTCGGTGCGGAAGGAGATCGCCAAGTCGCGCACTTGCAAGATCATTGGGTGCGTACCCTTGGGTCGAGCAGGATGTAGACGACATCGACGATGGCATTGGCGAGGACGACAAAGAAGCTGGCATAGAGGACGGTCGTCATGATCACCGGAAGGTCCAGGTTTTGCAGGGCGTCGAAGGTCAGTTTGCCGACGCCTTGCAGGCCAAAGACCACCTCGGTCAGCAGGGCCGAGCCGCCGACAAGGGCGCCGAAGTCGAGCCCGAACAGGGTGACGAAGGAGATGAGCGAGGTGCGCAGGGCGTGGCGCAGCAGGATGCGGGTTTCAGACAGGCCCTTGGCGCGGGCGGTGCGGATGTAATCCTCTTGCAGCGCCTCGGTGATGCTGGCGCGCAGGATGCGACCGTAAAGACCGATATAGAGGATGGAGAGGGTGAACCACGGGATGATCAGGGTCAGGAACCAGCCCTTGGGGTCCTCGGAGAACGGTTTGTAGCCCAAGGGCGGCACCCAGGAGAACATCCAGGTGTCGTGAAAGCGGCTTTGCGTGATCAGGTTCATCACCTCGCCCAGCCAATAGACCGGCATGGAGATGCCGATCAAACCAAGGATCATCAGCAGCTTGTCGATCCAGGTGTCGCGGTAGGCGGCGGCGAGGACGCCGATGATGATGCTGAACACCACCCACAGGACGGCCGCGCCAATGACCAGTGACAGGGTCACGGGGATGGTGTCCAAGACCGCCGGGACCACCTTCCATCCGCGATTGACGAAGGAGGTCAGGTCGCCGGTGATGAAGATTTTCTTCATCATGGTCAGGTATTGGACATAGAACGGCTGGTCGAAGCCGAAGGAGATACGGACGGCCTCCAACACTTCCGGGCTGGCGTTGCGGCCAGCAATGCGAGCGGCGGGGTCGACGCCGGGGGTGCCAAAGAATATCAGAAACACCAGCATCGAAATGCCGGCCATGACGAACACCATCTGACCGATGCGCTGAAGGATGGCAAAAATCATGAGGCGCGCCCGAGTTTGATCTTGGATTTGGGGTCAAGCGCGTCACGCAATCCGTCGCCAAAAACGTTCAATGAGAGGACCGAAATCACGATCATGATGCCGGGAGCCAGGGCCACGACGGGGCGGGTGTAGAGAAGGCCCTGCCCGTCCTGAATGATGGTGCCCCAGGACGCATCGGGCGGTTGAACGCCGATGGACAGGAAGGACAAAGCACTTTCGGTCAGCATGTTCAGCGCCATCATGATGGGCACGAAGACGATGAGGGTGGTGGAGATGTTGGGCAGGATATCCTTAAGCAGGATGCGCGAGGGCGGCGCCCCCAACCCGATGGCGGCCATGACGAAATCGGAATTCCTGAGCGACATCACCTGCCCCCGGATGGGCCGGGCGACGTAAGGAATGTAGATCAGGCCGATGATGAAGATGGGCAGCCAGAGGGAGCCAGAGTCGATCACAAAGGGCCCGATGGTGATGCCTTGGGTGATGAGGACGATCGAGAGGGAGATGGCCAGCAGGTAGACCGGAAACGCCCAGAGGACATCGAGGATGCGGGACAGAACCATATCCACCACGCCGCCGAAAAACCCGGCGGCAAGGCCAAAGGCGGTGGCGAAGGTCAGGGTGAATGTGGTGGCGGCGGCGGCGATCAGGATCGAGTTCATCCCGCCATACAGCAGACGCGCCATCACGTCGCGGCCCTGATTGTCGGCCCCCAGAAAGTAGTTGCCAAGTTCCCATGTCGGGCCGATGGGGGTGTAGCCAAGGGCAAGGCCCGTGGTCGGCAGTTCCATCACGGGACGCTGTTCGCCGTTGATCGTGATCACGGCGTCGAGGGTGGATTTGAAGGGCTGCACACCGGCCCAATAGGCATAGACCGGGGCCATCAGGCAGGCGACCACGACAGCCAGAAACACGGCAAGCGCGACCAATGCGGTGCGGTCGCGGCGCATACGATGAAATGCCGTGGCCCATGGGCCACGGCTGGTGTTTGGGGCAAGGCTCACAGGATCACTGGACCCATGACTGGGTGATCATCCAGTAGAACTGCGAGTTGAACTGGAAGTTGCCCAGACGCTCGGACACAAAGTCGATCCGCTTGGGGGTGAACAGAGCGGCCATGGGGGCTGCATCGGTCACGGCCTTGTCGATATCGGCCCACATCAGGTCGGCCGCCGCAGGATCGCTGACACCCAGCAGCAGCGCCTCGTCCATCTTGGCCTGAATGTCCTTGTCGCAGAAGCCCGCGATGTTGATGGACGAGTCAGAGCCGGGGCTGAAGGAGGCGCAACCGAACAGGATGTTCAGGAAGTCCGACGCGGCGGGATAGTCCTGATACCATTGGGTCAACGAGATTTGCACGTTGTTGTTGGTGTTCTGGATATAGGTGAACTGGATGTTCGGCGAGATCGGCTTGACCTCGGCCTCATAGCCAATCTCGGTCAGGACCGATTGCAGATAAGTGCCGATCGACTTGGACACGGTGGTATCCTCGGCAATGATGGTTACCTTCTGGCCCTTGGTGCCAGACTCCTCGACCAGCGCCTTGGCTTTCTCCAGATCGGGAGCGGACCACTTTTCGCCGGGATCGACGGTATAGGGGCAGTAGGGCACGTGTCCGGGGAAGCCGGGGGGCAGAACCTGGCAGATCGGGCTGGCCAGAACCGGGCCGCCGAACAGGTTGACCATGGCGTTGCGGTCGATGGCATAGTTGACGGCCTGACGCGCCAGCACGTTGTTGAAGGGCGCGATGTTGGTGTTCATCGGCGCATACCACCAGGCGGTGAGCGTGGTGATGTTGACCTGATCGGCATAGGTGGTGCCAATCTCGCCCAGACGGTCGGTCGGCGGCTGGTCGAACATCCAGTCCGCTTCGCCGTTCTGAACGGCGGTGACCTGCGCTTCGTCGGTCAGGCCGAAATCGTATTGCACGACATCGGGGTAACCGTCGGGCTGGGCTTCCTCGCTCCAGACCTTGAAGTGGGGGTTGCGTTCCAGCTTCATGCCGGTGTTGGGGTCATAGGCGCTGATGTAATAGGCCCCGGTGCCGGGCGCGGGCACGGTGCCAAGGTCACTGGCCGGAGTGTCGGCGGGCAGGATGGCCGCGTGGGGCAGCGCCAGCTTGTCAAAGAACTCGGCATCGGGGCGGGTCAGGTTGATGGTGACGGTGCCCGCAGCCTCATCGCCCACAACGCCGCCCTCAAGGGTGCAGGTCGCGGGGTCGGCCAAGCAGGCATCGGCGCCCACGATGACGGAATAAAAGCCGCCAGCGGTGGGGCTGGACACCTTGAAGATGCGCTGCAACGAGGCGACAACATCCTTGACGCCCATTTCCTGACCGTTCGAGAACATGATCCCCTTGCGGATCTTGAACACATAGGTCTTGCCGTCATTGGTCGGCTCGGGGATCGCCTCGGCTAGGTTCGGAACCTTGGTGAAGCCGTCGGCGCCAGCGGCCTTTTTGAATCCGACAAGGCCGTCATAAAGGCTTTGATACACCTGCCAGTATTGCAAGGTATAGTTGATATGGGGGTCCACGGTGCCCCCGGCGGAACGGGCGACCAAGCGCATGGTGCCGCCGCGATGTTCGGTCTGGTATTCGGCCAGGGCTGGCGTCAGGCCCAGAAGGCTGGCCGCGACGGTGGCAAACAGAAGTTTCTTCATTGCAGTCTCCCCGTTTTTGTTAGTCGTTCGCGTTCAGAAAACCACCGACGACGCCCATGCAGAACGGCTGTTCCTCGACATGGGGCATGTGGCTAGAGGCTTCGAAGATCACCCAGGTCGCGCCCGGGATCAGGTCCTTGTAGGGTTGGACGGTGGCAGGTGTCGCCTCGTCATGGCGGCCGGATATGATCAGCGTCGGCACGTTGATCTTGGGCAATTCTGGTGTGATGTCCCAGTTCTTCAAGGTGCCCACAACGAAAAATTCGTTGGGGCCGTTCATGGTGTGGTAAACGGTCGGGTCCTTGGCGGTTTGTTCAAAGCTGGCCACCACCTCGGGCGGGTTCGGCACGACGCGGCAGACATGGCGGGAATAGACCCATTCGGTGGCGGCCTTGTAGGCGGGGTTGTCATAGTCGCCCGAGGCTTCGTATTTGTTCAACGCGTCCTGAATATCCTGCGGCATTTCAGACCGCTGGCGCATCGCCTCGGAGGACCACAGCGCCATCGATGCGGGTGAGTTTGCAATTGTGAGCGATTTCAACCCCTTGGACCGCCGCACGCCATATTCGGCCCCCAGCATCCCGCCCCAGCTTTGGCCCAGCACGTGAAAGCCCGCACGGATGCCCAGATGGTCGATCAGATTTTCCAACTCGTCCACAAACAATTGCGGGGTCCAGAACGAGGGGTCGGCGTCTGGCAGGTGGGTCGAGTTGCCGCAACCGATCTGGTCGTAGTGGATGACCGCCCGGCCATCGTTGGCCAGCAGTTTATAGGCGTCGATGTAGTTGTGCGCGACGCCGGGGCCGCCGTGCAGCAGGATGATGGGGGTCTTGCCCGAGCCCAGATCGCCCGTGATGCGATACCATGTTTCATAATCGCGAAACCTGGCGCGGCCTTCTGTTTGTTTCATCTGATCCCCCGAGTCCTTTGAGCTTAAAGGTTCCATTTGTTTCGCCCTAGTCAACAAGATTCACGCGGGGTCGCAGTCCAAAGTCGGACATTTGTGCAGCTTCGCCCGTTATTCGAACACGGCCCGCGGGAAGTAAAAGCTGACAACCCAGTTGGGCATGTCGACGATTTCCGAGATGCGCAGATCGCCGCAGGTGGACACCAGCATATAGGCGTCCACCGCTGACAGGCCGCGCGTGGCACACAGGTGGTCGATCATGGCGGACACCGCATCGCGGGCACCGGACATCAGGTCAGGGCCGATGCCGGTGGTCACCTCATACCCCTTGGCGTCCAGATGGTTGGTGACCGGGCCGGGGGTGGTGAAGCGCGGGGTTTTCAGGTTGGCGCCCTTGATCAGATCCAGGGTCAGGACGACGTCCATCGGGCTTTCGATGGCGGTGCCGCACACCTCGCCGTCGCCTTGGGCGGCATGGGTGTCACCGACACTGAACAGGGCGCCGGCCACCTCGATCGGCAGGTAAAGCGTTGTTCCGGCGGCCAGATCGCGGATGTCCAGATTGCCGCCGACGCGGCGGGGCGGCACGACGGAATGCAGGCCCATTGCGGCTGGGGCGCAGCCGATGGTGCCGGCAAAGGGTTTCAGCGGCACGCGGGCATGTTTGCCATAGAGGGCGGGGGCAAGGCTGGTGGAGTCATAGGACCAGATGTGCAGCGCGGGGTCGTCAAATTGGTCCGCCAGCAGGCCGAAACCCGGGATATTGGCCGTCCAGCCCCAACCCGAGGGGGCAAAGCTGTCAATCGTCACTTTCAGCGCATCGCCGGGCATGGCGCCCTCGATATAGATCGGTCCGGACACCGGATTGACCTTGGAAAAGTCCAGCGTGCTGACCTCGGCCACGGTGGATTTGGCGCTGAACTGACCGGCAGAACTGTCAAGGCAATGAAACAGGATGGTCGAGCCCGGTTCGGCGCGGACGGCTGGGGTCAAACTGTTGTCCCAGCCGAAATGGTGCTGTGCGCCGTGAATGGTGTAGTTGCAGTCCTTGCACATGGCGGGCATTTCCCTGTTGGCTGATTCTTGCGGCCAACCTAGCGCAAGGGGTTGGGCGGGGGCCAGTTGCCTTTCACCCGGACCTTGCAACCGCTGCCAAAACTGGCAGTGTCGCGGGCAACCAGTTGGAGGAAATGCGATGGGTGAGACAGTAGGCTTTGTCGGCGTCGGCCTGATGGGGCATGGGATGGCGAAGAACATCGTTGAAAAGGGCTATCCGCTGATGGTGATCGCCCACCGCAACCGCGCCCCGGTCGAGGACCTGGTGGGGCGCGGCGCGGTCGAGGTGGCGACGCTGGAGGAGATGGGTGCTGCCTGCAGTGTGATCTTTCTGTGCCTGACCGGATCGCCGGAAGTGGCGGCGGTTGTGGCGCGGCTGAAACCCGTGCTGGCGGCGGGGTCGGTGATCGTCGATTGTTCAACCGCAGACCCGACGGTGACGCTGCAACTGGCGGCGGAACTGGCCGAGAAGGGGGTGGGACTTGTGGATGCGCCACTGAGCCGGACGCCGAAAGAGGCCTGGGCCGGGACGCTGGATTGCATGGTTGGGGCCGATGACGCGCAGTTTGCCCGGTTGCAGCCGGTGATTGCATGCTTTGCCGCCAAGATCGTGCATATCGGCGGGGTCGGCGATGGGCACAAGATGAAATTGCTGAACAATTTCCTGTCGCTGGGTTATGGCGCGCTTTATGCCGAGGCTTTGGCCCTGTCGCGCAAGGTGGGCATTCCGGTCGCCAAGTTCGACAGCGTCATCCGTGGCGGGCGGATGGATTGCGGGTTTTACCAGACCTTCATGGGCTATGCGCTGGAGGGCAACCGCGAGGCGCACCGCTTTACCCTGACCAATGCCCACAAGGACATGCGCTATGTCGAGGCGATGGCCAATGCGGCGGTCGTGGCGACACCGCTGGCCAGTGCCATCAAGAATTCCTATGCCCATGCCGTCGCCAGCGGCAGCAACGGATCCGAGGATTACGTGCCGCATCTGGCCGATGTGATCGCCAAGGCGAACGGGGCGGCCTAGCCCCGCAGCGCCTCGAACAGGCGGGCGACGGCTTCGGCGCCGGGGTCGATATGGCCCGACAGATTTTGCGCCGAGACATAAGAGGCGCGGCCGGAGCGGGCCTTTTTCAGCGTGGCGGTATAGTCGGCCCCCTTGCGGGCGGCGGTGGCGGCGGCGGCGATGCCGTCGCCCAAGGCCTCGAGTGCGGGGTGCAGGGCGTCCACCATCGTGCGGTCGCCCGGTTTTGCGCCGCCGATTTCCTGCATCCGTTCCAACCCCGCCTTCAGCGCGTCCTGCATGGTCATGCCGCTGGACGCAGCATCACCCGCAGCGGCAAAGAAGATGGCAAGAAGCACACCGGACGACCCGCCCATGGTCTGGCTCAGTTCCAGCCCGATGGCGCGGTAAAGCTGAGTATGGTCGGCCAAGGGCAGGTTGTCCATCGCGCCGATCAGGGCATGGGCCGCGCCAGACAGGGTGGACCCGGTATCGCCGTCGCCGGATTTGGCATCCAGGGCGTTCAGGTCATGTTCCAGCCCGATCATGATTTCGCAGCAATGCGTCAGGAAGGCACGGGTGGCGGGGTGGTTCGAGGGCAAGGGTTTGATCGGGGCCAGACCGTCGGGCAGCGCCAGAATGGCGGGTTTGCTGACCGAAAGGCAGCCTGGCCAGGCCGACAGATCGACGCGCGCGCACAAGGCCTCCTCATCCTGCGCGGTCAGGGGCAGGACGGAAATCGACACGCCATGCATGTCCAGCGAGGTCATCATCGAGGACGGGCCGACCATGTATTTGATCCGGGGGGCAAGGGCGGAGCGGGCGAGTTCATAGGCCAGCACCGACATCTCCAGTTCCGACGTGGCGCCAAGGTTGTTCAAGAGCACGGCATGGGGCTGGTCGGACATCACGGGCGTCAGACGTTCGATCATCGCACTCATCGCCTGTTCGGCACCGGAAAAATCGATCTGGTCGACGCCGGGTTCACCGTGGATGCCAAGGCCCAGTTCGGCCATGCCGGGGGTGATGCGGCTTTCCTTGGCCGACCCCGGCACGGTGCAGGTGTCCAGCGACATGCCGATGGATTTGGTGCCGGCGATGACCCGCTCGGCCGCCTCGGTGACGGTCGCAAGGTCGGCGCCCTGTTCGGCGAGGTGGCCCGCGATCTTGTGCACAAACAGCGTGCCGGCAAGGCCGCGCGACTGCGGCAGGTCGGGCAGGGCGATGTCGTCATCCACGATCACCATGCTGACCTTGCGGCCAAAGGCACGGGCGCGTTCGGCGGCCAGGCCAAAGTTCAGCCGGTCGCCAGTGTAGTTTTTCACGATCAGCAAACACCCCGCGGCCCCCGTCACCGCCAGAATCCCCGCCAGTACCGCATCGACCGAAGGGCTGGCGAACACATCGCCGCAGACCGCCGCCGTCAGCATCCCCGCACCGACAAACCCCGCATGGGCGGGTTCGTGCCCTGCCCCGCCACCCGACACCAGCGCAACCCGTGAGCGGTCCCAATCGGCCCGCACCACAACGCGTATATGGGGAAAGCCGTCCAACCGGGTCAGACGCCCCCCCGAGGTGAGGATCGCGCCCTCGATCGCCTCGGTCACGATGTTTTCGCGCTTGTTCATGAATTGGGTCATGGCTTTTTCCTTACGGGATGCGGGCGCCGGTGGCGTCAAAGTAGAAGGGGCGGTCGGGTTGGATTTTCACGATATCGCCTGATTTCAATGCGGTATGGGCGCCGGTCACAGTGACAAGGTCGTGGTTGTGAAAGGACAGGTGCAGGCGGGTCTGGTCGCCCAGGTGTTCCACCCGCTTGACCAGACTATCCTGCCCCCTGCCCTGCAGGATCTGTTCGGGGCGCAGGCCGATCTTGACGGCACCCGGCGGGGCCGGGCCGAACAGGTCGGCGGGCAGAATGTTGATATGGGGCTGACCCAGGCGGCCTGCGGCATAAATGCTGACGGGATGTTCATAAATCTCACGCGGGGTGCCAAATTGGACCAGGCGGCCATGGTCCAACACGCCGACATGGGTGGCCATGGTCATCGCCTCGATCTGGTCATGGGTGACGTAAAGGAAGGTGGCGCCCAGGTTGGCCTGGATGTTCTTCAACTCGACCCGCAAGTCGGCGCGCAGCTTTGCGTCCAGACTGCTGAGGGGTTCGTCCATAAGATAGACCGCCGGGTTGCGCACCAGGGCGCGGCCGATGGAGACGCGCTGCATCTCGCCGCCGGACAGGGCGGTGGCCTTGTTGTTCAGCTTGTGACTGATTTGCAAGATTTCGGCGACTTCATCCACCTTGCGGTCGATCTCGGCGCGGGGCGTTCGCAGAAGTGGGGACTTCAGCGGAAACTCCATGTTTTCGCGCACGGTCAGATGGGGGTAGAGCGAGTATTGCTGAAACACCATCGCGACGTTGCGCTGGGCAGGGGTCAGCCCCTTCATCGCGATGCCGCCGATGGTGACCGCCCCGCTGTCGGGCGCATCAAGGCCGGACACCATGCGCAAGAGCGTGGTCTTGCCCGCCCCGGTGGGGCCCAGCAGCACGACAAAGGAGCCATCGGGCACGGTCATCGTCACATCCCGCAAGGCGGCCTGCGCGCCGAAGGATTTCGTCACGGTTTGCAGATGCACCTCAGCCATGGGTCAGCACCTTTTGATTGGCTTTCGAGATCATGGCGCGGCCCGTTCCGCTGTCGAACAGCGTGATCGAGCGGGCGTCGAAATTCAGGCCGGTCGTCTCGCCGATCCGCACAGCGATGTCGGAGGCTATTCGGGATTTGACCTGCCCCAGTGGGGTGTCGAGGGTGACGATCTGGGTGGTGCCCAGGTATTCGGTGGCGACTACCCGAGCGCGGTAGGCGGCGCTGTCGGACAGGTGGACATGCTCGGGCCGCACACCAAAGGTCAGCGCCCCTGCCCCGCCACTGACCATTTCAGGCACGGCAACCGCGGCCCCTGCAAGGGAGACGGTGTGCGAGCCATTGCCGACCATGCCCTCAAACGGCAGCAGGTTCATGGCGGGCGAGCCGATGAAGCGGGCGACAAAGGTGGTGGCGGGCCAGTCGTAAATCTCTTGCGGGCGGCCGAATTGTTCGACAACGCCGTGATTCATCACCACGATCTTGTCGCCCATCTGCATCGCCTCCAACTGGTCATGGGTCACGTACACGGTGGTGGCGCCCATCCGGTCATGCAGGGCGCGCAGTTCTTCGGCCATCCGCTCGCGAAACTCGGCATCCAGCGCGCCCAGGGGTTCGTCCATCAGGAAACACGCCGGATCGCGGACGATGGCGCGGCCAAGGGCCACGCGCTGACGATCGCCACCGGACAGGCCGCCGACAGGCTTTTCCAGGATCGAGGTGATGCCGAGGATTTCGGCCACCTCGTTCACCTTGGCGCGGACCTGATCGCGGGGCATGCCCTGGCTGACCAGCGGGTAAGAGATGTTTTTGCGCACGTTCAGATGGGGGTAGAGGGCGAACATCTGGAACACAAAGGCGATGTCGCGCTGGGATGCGGGTTTCTGGCTGACCTCCTCACCATCAATAAAAATCTCGCCCGCCGTGGGCAGTTCCAGGCCTGCAATCATGCGCAGGGTCGTGGTCTTGCCGCAGCCCGAGGGGCCAAGCAGCATGAAGAATTCGCCATCCTCGACCGTAAAGCTGGAGGATTGCACGGCGGTAAAGGCCCCGAATTCCTTGCGCACATTCTTGATGACGATCTGGGCCAAGGCTTACTCCGGGAAATGGCTGACGATGATGAACATGACAGTCCCCACCAGCGTGACGATGAAGGAATAGGTGAACAGGATCATGGCAAAGGGTTGCATCAGCATGACCACGCCAAGGGCGATCAGGATGGTGGCTAGCATCTCCCACGGGCCACGGCGCAGGCGCATCAAACCGTTGATAAACTGGGTCATTTCCGCACCGCCCCAAAGGTGATGCCGCGCAGCAGGTGTTTGCGCAGAAGGATGGTGAACACCATGATCGGCACCAGAAACAGCGTGGCCCCGGCGGCGACGGCGGGCCAGTCCTTGCCCCCGGTCCCGATGATGGTGGGGATGAAGGGCGGGGCGGTTTGCGCGGTGCCCGAGGTGAGGAGCGCCACAAAGGCATATTCGTTCCAAGCAAAGATCAGGCAGAAGATCGCGGTCGAGGCGATGCCGGTGGCGGCCTGCGGCAGGACGACCTTGGTGAACGCCTGAAACCGCGTGTAGCCGTCGATCAGGGCAGCCTCCTCATACTCCACCGGGATTTCGTCGATGAACCCTTTCAGCAGCCAGACCGACAGCGACAGGTTCACGGCAGTATAAAGCAGGATCATCCCCAGATGCGTATCTGACAGGCCAAGCTGGCGATACATCAGGAAAATCGGGATGGCGACGGCGATGGGGGGCATCATCCGAGTGGAGAGGATGAAGAACAAAAGGTCGTCCTTCAGCGGCACCTTGAACCGGCTGAAGGCATAGGCGGCGATGGTGCCAAGGAACACCGACAGGAAGGTCGAGCCAAAGCCGATGATGACCGAGTTCAGGAACCGTTCGCCATATTTCGACGGGCCTGTGATGACCATGTCATACTGCCGCACGATGCGGTCGTAAAAGGTATCAGGCGGCGGCAGGGCGGCGAGATCCTCGGGCGTCACGCGGGAGCGTGAGGTGAACAGGTTCACATAGCCTTCCAGCGAGGGTTCAAAGAACACCTTGGGCGGATAGGCGATGGCGTCTTGCGGGGTCTTGAAGCCGGTTGCGATGATCCAGATCAGCGGGATCAGCGTCAGCACGGCATAGGTCACGACCAGAACGCCTGCGATCCACTTTTGACGGCCGGATGGTTCGGTGATGGAAAAGCTCATCTGTCTTTGACCTTGTTGAGTGCCTTGACGTAGATCGAGGCCAGACCGAACACCGTGACGAACAGGATCACGGCATAGGCCGAGGCATAGCCAGTGCGCCATTTCTCAAACGCCTCGCGTTTCAGGTCGATCGAGGTCAGCAAGGTCGTGGACCCCGGCCCGCCGCCGGTCAGTTGCACAACCAGATCGAACATCTTGAAATTCTCGATGCCGCGGAACAGCACGGCCAGCATCAGGAAGGGCAAGGCCATGGGAATGGTGATAGTCCAGAACTGCCGCCATTTGCTGGCCCGGTCACATTCGGCCGCCTCATATATGCTGGGCGGGATTGACCTCAGACCGGCCAGACAGATCAGCATCACAAAGGGCGTCCACATCCAGGTATCGACAATCACGATGGCCCAGGGGGCAAGGGCGACGTCGCCGATCATCGAGAAACTGGCCGGGTCGGCGCCGGTCAGGAAGGCGATGAAGTAATTGAACAGGCCGATTTGCGGCTGATACAGGAACGTCCAGAAGTTGCCCACGACGGCGGGCGACAGCATCATGGGCAGTACGATCAGCGTCGTCCACAGATCATTGCCGCGGAATTTCTTGTTGATCAGGTAGGCGAGGGTGAAGCCGATCAGCACCTGCAACACGATGGTCCAGATCAGGAAATGCGCGGTGGATTGCAGGGCGATCCAGGTGTCCTCATCTGTCAGGATCTTGCGGTAATTCTCGAGGCCCACAAACTCGACCGCATTGTTGGGCCGGTTGGTGCGAAAATTGGTCAGGCTCAACCGGATGGTCCAGATCAGCGGAAAGATGTTGATCGCCAGCAGCAGAAAGATCGTTGGCGCCACGAACAGCCACGCAATGGTGCGGTCCGACAGACCCCGGATGCGATGGGCAAGCTGGGGCGGCGTGGCAGAGGCCACGCGGTGTGCCAAAGGATCAGACATGATTCGGGGCTTTCCTGAGGGCTATGGGATAGATGATGCGCGAGGCCCTGGTGACCCTCAAGGGCCCCGCGGCTGATGCTGCCCGCCAAGCGGGAGGGGCGGGCAGCAATCGGGTCAGAGCTTGCCTTCTTCCTCGAAAACTTCGGTCCAATCGGCAACCAGACCGTCCAGCGCCTCTTTCGCGCTGCCCTGACCGGCAACCACATAGTCATGGAACCGCTTTTGCGAGGCCTGCAACAGGGTTGCATAGGCGGGTTCAGCCCAGAAGTCCTTGACGATGGCCATGCTGTCCAGGAAGGTCTGCGCATAGGGCGCGCTTGCCACGAACCCCGGATCCTCGACCACGGCCCGCAGAGCCGAGAAGCCACCCAGTTTCCACCACTTGGCCTGCACTTCGGGCTGGGCGAACCACTTGATATAGGTCAGCGCCGCCTCTTGCTTTTCCGAGGAAGCAACAACCGAAATGCCCTGGCCGCCCAGTTGCGCGAACTTGTCGCCATTCGGACCAGCGGGGTTGGCGAAATAGCCGGTCACGTCGCCGCCGACAGTGGCATCGGTGTCAAAACCCGGCCAGGTGAACGCAAAGTTCATCTGCAACGCAACCTGCCCCGATTTGAACGCATCCACACCCTCGCCCATATAGCTGTTGGACGATCCGGGCGGGGTGCAGCAATCATACAGCGCCTTGTAGAACTCCAGACCGGCAATCGCCCCTTCGGAGTTCACGAAACCCTCCATCTCATAGGGCTTGTCGGGGTTGTCGTAATTGAAGCCAAAGCTGTAAAGGACGTCCATCGCGCCCATCGTGATGCCTTCGGACCCGCGCTCGGTATAGATCGAGGCGCCGTAGACCGTCTTGCCGTCAATGTCGCGGCCCTGGAAGAATTCGGCGGTGTCCTTGAGTTCCGCAAAGGTCGCAGGCACGCCCAGATCGCGGCCATACTTTTCCTTGAACGCGGCCTGAATGTCCGGACGAGCGAACCAATCCTTGCGGTAGGTCCAGCCGACCACATCGCCAAAGGCCGGCAGCGACCAGTAGTTCGGCGTGCCCTTGGGCCATTCGGAATAGCCGGTCACGGTGGCGGGGATGAAGGCATCCATCGAGATGCCGTTGGCATCGAAGAAATCGTTCAGCTTGACATATTGACCATTTTCAGCCGCTCCGCCGATCCACTGGCTGTCACCGATCAGCAGGTCGCACAGCTTGCCACCCGAGTTCAACTCGTTCAACATCCGGTCGGCAAAGTTCGTCCACGGCACGAATTCAAAGGACATCTTGTTGCCCGACTGCGCCTCGTAATCCTTGCTCAACTCGATCAGTGCGTTTGCCGGGTCCCAGGCGGCCCAGCACAAGGTCAGGTCTTCGGCCTGAGCCGCCCCCGCGACAAACGCCAGCACGGCGGACGTCAACATCAACTTAGATTTCATCTTCACTTCCTCCCGGTTAAAGGCCCCGGCTTGCCTGCCGTGACTCTATTCCCCTTCGATTGTTACGTGAGGTGCGTGCCTCATGGCAAGAAGATTCTGAGGTGCGTACCTCAAGTTGGTTGCGTCAGGCCCTGCTTTGCGCGACAAGGGCCGGAGGAGGTGATGGATCGTGATGCGACCGACGACAAAAGACCTGGCAAAGGCGGCCGGGGTCAGCCTGGCCACAGTGGACCGGGTTCTGAACGACCGTCCGGGCGTGCGCGAGGATACTGTCAAGATCGTCCACGAGATGATTGAAAAGATTGGCTTCATCCGAAACCTGTCCGCCGCCAATCTGGCGCGCAGCCGCAGCTATCGGTTCCTGTTTCTGGTGCCGCGCACCGGCGATCAGTTTCTGGCCGAGCTGATAGCCCGCGTGGCGGAGGCGAATACCACCCTTGCCAGCGACATGAGTTTCGCCGAAGTGGCGCAGATTCACGAAAGCGACCCGCACCAGATTGCCGATTACCTCAGCGCGTTGGACCCGCAGGCGGTGGACGGCGTGGCGATCATGGCGCCCGAGTCGCCGCAGGCCCGCGACGCCAAGGCGCAGTTGCGCCGGCGCGGCATCGAAACGGTGACGCTGATTTCCGGCCAGACCAGCGGGGATGAGGTGTTCGTCGGCATCGACAACCACGCCGCCGGGGCCACGGCGGGGCGGCTGATGGGGCGGTTCCTGGCGGATCGACGGGGCAAGCTGATGGTCATCGCCGAAACCATGCGCGCCCGCGACAGTCTGGAGCGGAGGCTGGGCTTTGATGAGATCATCAACGCCGATTATCCGCAACTGAACGTCCTTCCCTCGCTGGAAACCCATGGCGACCCGGACCGCACCGAACGGGTGTTGGCCCAGACGCTCGCCAGCCACAGCGACATTTGCGGCATCTATCTGCTGGGGTCCGAGGCGCGCCTGCCGCTGCAAAAGGTGGCCCATTTGCGCCCCGAGGCCAAGCCGATCATCATCGCCCATGAACGCACGCCGTTCACCGAGGCGGGCCTGCGATCGGGCCAGATCGACGCGCTGATCACCCAGGACCCCGGTCATCTGGTGCGCAGCGCCGTGCGGATCATGCGCGCCCGCTGCGACCGCCGCGAGGTTCTGGCCAGTCAGGAAAAGATCCGGATCGAGATTCTGCTGAGCGAGAATTTGTAGCGGCCAAAGGTGCGGCAGAGCGGAACTTTCGAAAATTCCGCCGCGAAACTACGATTTCTTCAAAGAAATCGGCCTGCGGCGGTCAAGTCAGCACGCGGCCATCCGGGCCAAAAAGAACTGCGCTCGTCAGGTCAAATCCGATATGGGCGACATCGCCCAAACGGACCTGCACATCGCCGGGGGCCTTGATCGTCAAGCTGGCACCGGTGTCCAAACGAACATGCAGGATTGATTCGTCACCCAAATGTTCCACCAGCGTGACCTGCCCGCTGGCCTGTGCCCGGGCTTGCGGCACCAGCGACAGCCGATCCGGTCGCAAACCCAAAGTCACGGGCCCCGCTAGCGCAGGCTTGGGCCAGGGAAGCTGGGTTCCCCAAGGCAGGGTCAATCCGCCCTGCCCCGCCATCGCCGGGATCAGGTTCATCGCCGGGCTGCCGATGAAGCCCGCGACGAACAGGTTGGCGGGGTTGTGATACACCTCACGCGGGGTGCCGACCTGCTCGACACGGCCCGCATTCAGCACAACGATGCGGTCAGCCAGCGTCATCGCCTCGACCTGATCATGGGTGACGAAGATCATCGTGGCCTTCAGGTCGTGGTGCAGGCGGGCGATCTGGCTGCGCATTTCCACCCGCAGCGAGGCATCCAGGTTGGAAAGCGGCTCGTCGAACAGGAACACCTCGGGCTTGCGCACGATGGCGCGACCGATGGCGACGCGCTGCCGCTGACCGCCGGACATCGCCTTGGGGCGGCGGGGCAAAAGTTCAGTGATTTGCAGCAGGACGGCAGCTTCCTGCACGCGGGCATCGACATCGGCGCGGGCCATGCCGGCACGGCGCAGACCGTAGGCAAGGTTGTCGTAAGCGGTCATGTGGGGATACAGCGCATAGTTCTGAAAGACCATCGCCACCCCGCGCCGCGCCGGGGCCAGTTCGGTGACATCGGCACCCGCAATGCGGATATCGCCGTAATCGACATCCTCAAGCCCCGCAATCATCCGCAACAGGGTGGATTTGCCGCAGCCCGACGGGCCGACAAACACGACCAACTCGCCATCCGCCACGGTCAGATCGACACCCTTGATCACCTCCATCTGACCAAACAGCTTGCGCACCCCTGTCAGTTGAACCGCGCCCATACCGTGCCCCTATTTCAAACTGGAGGAGGCCAGCCCC
This sequence comes from Pseudorhodobacter antarcticus, assembly GCA_945871285.1. Lineage (GTDB taxonomy): Bacteria > Pseudomonadota > Alphaproteobacteria > Rhodobacterales > Rhodobacteraceae > Stagnihabitans. Next base: position 31,870 of record CAMBWO010000011.1, read on the forward strand.
TGCCGGAACAGGCGCTGGGTCAAGAGGAACAAGATCACCATGGGCAACGCCGTGATCAGCGCACCGGTCATCACCGCCGACCATTCCTTGGCCCGCGTCGCCTGAAAGGTGAAGAGGCCCAGCGACAGTGGAAACTTCTCGCGGTCCTGCAGATAGATCAGGGGGCCGAAGAACTCGTTCCAGGTGTAGACGATGGCGAACAGCGCGACGATCACCAGCGCCACCCGCACCTGAGGCAGCACGATCTGCCACCAGATGCGGAATTCCGACGCCCCATCCAGCCGGGCCGCGTCCATCAATTCGCGCGGCACCCCCATGAAGAATTGGCGCAGCATGAAGATGTAGAAGGCATCGCCCAAGAGGAAGGGCGCGATCAGCGGCCAATAGGTGCCGTTCAAACCCAGTTTCGTCCAGCCCAGATAGACCGGCAGAAAGGTCACGATAGCGGGCATCAGCAGGGCACAGACGGTCAGGCCAAACACCAGATTGCGCCCCCTCCAGCGCAGGCAGCCAAAGCTGTAGGCGGCGAGCGAGCAGGAAAACACCACGGCCACCGCCACCGATCCGGCGTAAAAGACCGAGTTGAAAAACTGGCGCAGGAAGGG
>CAMBWO010000012.1 GCA_945871285.1 Pseudorhodobacter antarcticus
AAGCGGTCTTCCTTCAATCTGAATTCAGATTGAAGGAAGTCCAAGACAGGCAAGCCATTGTTTATGTTGCGTATCGCCTTTGATCAGGTGAACCTGATCAAAGGCGATACGCTCTAAGGCAGCTGCGCCCGCAACTCCCGCAAATGATCGGCCGCCTGCCGGGTGCTGAAGGTCGCCTCACGGATCAGCCAATCGAAATGCCGCGACACTTCGGCCACCTTTTCGGTATCGCGAAACGTGACATAGACCCGCCCCAGATAGACCGCCGCCAGTTTGGCGCCGAAAACCGTGACGGGTGCCGAAAACACCCGGTGGGCATCAAACAAGAACAGCCGCAGCGCCGGGTAAAGCAGGTCACACAAGCTGATCAGGTGATCCAACTGCTCGGCGCGTGCAGCCAGCGGAATGCCCTGCCAATACCCGGTCGCTGCGGCGAAACTGGCGATCTCATGCAACGGCATCGCGATCTCGAAATCACTGCGCGCCGCACGCAGCAGGCCCAGCTGGGTGGAAAAGCGGTCATAGGCATCTTCGGCCTGCGCCCCCAGCGCTTCGCGGTATTCCCACAGCACCACCGCGCGGGTTTTGAGCACGTCGGGCAGCGAGGCCGGAACATGGCGGATCTTGTGCCCCTCGGCCTCCTCGTGCCAGCTGAAAACCGTCTCATCCAGCAGGGCGCGACTGGCAGGAAAGGTCAAGACGGCCTTGGCAAGCAGGTCATCCGTGCGCTCCGCCTGCTCGGTCAGACCCAAAAGCCAGTCACTGGACACCTGCAAGGCACTGGCGCAATCGGCGGCCAGTTGCGCATTGGGCAGCCTTTTGCCCGGCGCCAGCAGGGCGGAAATGGTCGACCGATCCACCCCCACCTCCCGCGCAAGACGGCTTTGCGTCCAGCCCCGCGCCGTCACGGCCCGGCCCAGCCGGTCGCGAAACATCCGCGCGCGCTCGCGTTTGTCCACTAAATAGCTCATCTGGTGATTTTCCGAAACAATCGTTACCTAATGTTGCGCATTCTCTGGATTCTGCCCGGCGCAAGCAAGTGCTATTCCATACCAAAAAAGGGATCAAAAGGATGGCGACCGCCGCGAAAAGATTGGAATGGCCAACCGTGCTGCTGTTGGCCATGACCTACACCGTCTGGATCACGGGAACACTGATCTGGGATATCTCCGCCCCCCTCGCCCTCCTCCTGACCGCCGTCGCGATTGCGCAATTCTCCTCGCTGCAACACGAGGCGCTGCATGGCCACCCCTTCCACCACGACGCGCTGAACGAGGCGGCTGTTTTCCCGGCCCTCGCGCTGTTCGTGCCCTATCGTCGCTTTCGCGACACCCATTTGCAGCACCATTTCGACCCCGCCCTGACGGACCCCTATGACGATCCCGAATCGAACTACCGCGACCCCGCGCAATGGGCGGCCCTGTCGCGCCCGATGCAGGTGCTGCTGCGCTGGAACAACACCCTGGCCGGGCGGATGGTTCTGGGGCCGATCCTGGGCACCGCACACTTTCTGACCACCGAACTGGCGCTGATCCGGCAGGGCGACACCCGCGTGATCAATGCCTGGGCGATGCATGGGGCGGGGCTGATCCTTGTGGGCCTCTGGCTGGCACTCGTGGCCGCGATGCCGGTCTGGGCCTATCTGCTGGCGGCCTATCTGTCCCTAGCCCTGTTGCGCATCCGGACCTTTCTGGAGCACCGGGCGCATGAGATGTCCCGCTCCCGCACCGTGGTGATCGAGGATCGCGGGCCGCTTTCCCTTTTGTTTCTAAACAACAATTTCCACGTCGTCCATCACATGCACCCCAACGTGCCCTGGTATGACCTGCCCGCCCTTTACGCGTCACGCCGGGCGCATTTCCTGCGGCGCAACGATGGCTATGTCTATCGCAACTATGCCGAGATCTTCCGCAAATACCTGTGGCGCGCCAAGGACCCAGTGCCCCATCCGATCTGGCCCGTCAAAAAAACCGACGCCTGACGCTGGACATTCCCGCGCCCCCCCTGACATGACGGCGCATGGAACTTTGGGTCATCGTCACCATTGCGGCAGCGGCGGTGCAAACCTTGCGGTTTTCGCTGCAAAAGCAACTCAAGGGGCTGGGCCTGTCAACGGCCTCGGCCACCGCGTCGCGTTTCGCGGTCGCCGCCCCCTTGGCCTTTGCCGCGACGGCGCTGCTGATGGCCTTTCGCGGCTATGCCTTCCCCGCGCTGTCGGGCACATTTTGGCTGGCGATCCTTGCCGGGGGCATGGCGCAGATCGTCGCCACCTTTTGCACCATCGCCCTGTTTTCGCACCGGTCCTTCGCCGTCGGCATCGCCTTCACCAAGACCGAGGTCTTGCAGGTTGCCATCTTCTCGGCCCTGATCCTGAACGAGCGGGTCAGCGGTCCCGGTGTCGTGGCCATACTGATCGGGCTGGCCGGCGTTCTGCTGCTGTCGCGCCCCGCGGGCGGCTGGGCCAAGGAGGGGTGGCTGGGCCGGGCGGGTTTGCTGGGGCTGATGGCGGGGGGGCTGTTTGGGGCGTCCGCCATCGGCTACCGCGCGGCGACGGTCGAGATTGCCAATGATGACCCGCTGTTTCGTGCCCTGTTTGCCCTTGCGGCGGTGACTCTGGTGCAGACGGCGATGCTTCTGCCCTATTTGCTGTGGCGCGAGCCGGGCGAGTTGACCCGCGTCGTCGCGGCCCGTCGCCCCGCGTTCTGGGTCGGCGTGACGGGGATGCTGGGGTCACTCGGCTGGTTTTTGGCCTTTGCCCTGCAAAACGCGGCCTATGTCCGGTCGGTCGGGCAGATCGAACTGGTGTTCACCGTCCTCGTCTCGACCTTCTTCTTCCGCGAACGCCCGTCGCGGCGCGAGTTGGCGGGGATCGGCCTGTTGGCCGCGTCGATCATCGGGATCGTCTGGGCCAGCTAAACCAGCCGCCGAAAGGTGGGCACGGACCCCGAGTTGTCAAAAAACGGCACACCGGGTTGCTGCACCCCAGCCATCAGCGACGCGACCTCGGCCAGGATCACCTCGGTGATGAAGGGCAGATCCAGCCGGCGCGCCTCGGCCAGCCCGATCCAGTGCAAATGCGACAATTCATCTGTCGCGGCCGAAAAATCATCGACATCGCCCGCGACCTGCGCCGCATCGGCCACAAAGAACCGCGCATCGAACCGGCGGGGCGACCCCGGCGGCGTGATGGCGCGGAAGACAAAGGTCAGCGGTGCGGCAGGCGACAGGACCAGCCCGGTTTCCTCGACCAACTCGCGCAGGACACATCCGGCCAGTGCCTCGGGCAAAGGCGCCCCAGCCGGACAATGCTGCGCCAGCCGTTGCTCGCATGCGGCACTCAGGTGCCCGTGCGACTGGTCGCCCGCATCCACAGCCCCGCCCGGAAACACGTATTTTGACGGCATGAACACCGCCGCCGACCCGCGCTGCCCCATCAAGACCTGCGTCCCGCCCTCGGTCCGGCGGCACAGGATCAGCGAGGCGGCATTGCGGACCGGAACGCCGTCAGTCATGCGCCGGTTCGTCTGACACATGACCAAAGCCGTGCATCCGCCTGGACCATTGCAAGGCCACCAACATGCCCTTCATCCGGGGCAGCAAGAACAGCGCAAGCGTCACCGTCAGCGTGGTAAAGATCGCCGCCAAGACCACCGGACTGGGGCGATACTCGACAAAGACATAGTAGATCAGCGGGGCCAGCAAATGCCCCACGATCAGGATCGTCAGATAGGCCGGCCCGTCGTCGGCCCTTTGGTGCACATAGCTTTCACCACAGACCGCACAGCTGTCGTTGACCTTGAGGTAGGCATGCAGCAACCGCCCCTGCCCGCATTTCGGGCAACGACAGCTCCAGCCTCGGCGCAGCGACAAGCTCATGGGGCGGTCGTCTTCTTCAGTCAGGACATGCGTCGACATGATGTTTCCTTGCGGTTCAAGCCCCGTTTCTAGCGGGCCGGGACAGAAAAGTAGAGGGCAATTTCCACAACGTGCGTCTTTGTCGCGATTTCCGCGACGGAACTCCCGCCCTCAACCGTTTCACTTGTATCGGGACCAAACGCAGGTCCGCCACAGATATGGAGCAGATCATGAAAATCACAAGCACCACCGCAGGGTTGGGTATCATCGCCGTAGCCGCCCTGATGCTGGGCACCGCCGTCATCGCCGACAGCCGGGGCGAGATGGGGATGGGCATGCAAGACCATGGCATGATGGGCGCAGACATGATGGGCGGGCCGGACTTCGACTTTGCGGCACTGGACGTCGACAAGGACGGCAAAGTCAGCAAGGACGAAATCTCGGCCTTCCGCGCCGCCCGTGTCACTGCGGCGGACGCCAATGCCGATGGCAAACTGTCGGTCGACGAAATTGCCGCGATGCACCTTTTGGCTATGCAAAAGGCCGCCGCGACGATGGCCGAACGGATGGTGGAACGGCTGGACTCGGACGGCGACAAGATGCTGACGGCGGCCGAGATGATGGACCGCCCGATGCCCGCCATGCTGTTTGACCGGCTCGACACCAACGAGGACGGTTTCATCGATCAGGCCGAGGCGGACGCCGCCAAGGCCCGGATGATGGAGCGCGGCCATGGCCGGGGCCACAAGACCGGCCCGATGGACGGCAGCGGCAAAAAGAACCACGACAACGATTGACCAAGCGCGGTTGCGGCAAGCGCCGCAACCGCTTAACCCACCCGACAGGATGGTTATGCCGCGTGACACCTTGGCTGATGTTTCGGATGAAACCCTGTTGGTGCTTTATGCCAACGGGGATGCCGAGGCGTCCCGCCTGCTGACCACGCGCCTGGCCCCCCGCATCTTTGGCTATGCCCTGCGCCTCCTGGCGGACCGGGCCGAGGCCGAGGATGTAACCCAGGAAACCATGCTGCGCCTGTGGCAACAGGCCCCAAAATGGCGCAGCGGCGAGGCGCAGGTGTCAACCTGGGCCTACCGCGTGGTCACGAACCTGTGCACCGACCTGCGCCGCGCCCGGATGCGCCGCCCCGCCGTGACGCTGGACGACGCGCCCGAAGTGGCGGACGGCACGAAAAGCGCGCTTGCCCGCATCATCGAGGGCGACCGCATGACGGCCCTGCAAACCGCCCTGTCGCAATTGCCCGACCGCCAGCGTCAGGCGGTTGTGCTGCGCCACATCGAGGGCATGACAAACCCGCAGATCGGCCAGATCATGGAGATCGGGGTCGAGGCTGTGGAAAGCCTGACGGCGCGGGGAAAACGAACACTTGCTGCCCTGTTGGCAGGGCAGCAACAGGAAATCGGCTATGATGGGTCGCAGGAGGATGAGGCATGACACAGCAGGATGATGATCTGGACGACCTGTTCGCCGCTGCGGCGGTCAACCCGGCCCGCCCCTCTGACGCCCTGATCGCCCGCATTCTGGCCGATGCCGATGCGTTGCTGAGCCGCCCCGCCTCTCCTGCCCCGCGCCCCGGCTGGTTTGCGACCCTGGCCGATTGGTTCGGCGGCGGCATGTCGCTGGCGGGCATGTCCGCCGCCGCACTGACCGGTCTCTACCTTGGCATCGCCCAGCCCGTGCCGTTGACCGGCCTGACCGAGTTGGTGACAGGCACCGCCGCGCTGGACAGTCTGGACCTGATGCCGTCGAATGGCGCCCTGTGGGCGCAGGAGTGAATGATGACTGACCCCTCCGCCTCCCCCTCGACCCGTGGGCTGAAGATCGCCCTTGCGGTGTCGGTCGCGCTCAACCTTGGCATCGCCGGCCTGATCGGCGGAATAGCCTGGCATGGCGGCCCCGGTGGGCGGGGCGACATGATGGTGCGCGACTTTGGCTTTGGCCCCTTCAACGACGCCCTGTCACCCGAAGACCGCCAGGCTCTCCGCCAATCCGTGATGGACCGCGCCGGCGACATCCGCGAGGCGCGGCGCCAGATGCAGGCCGATGGCGCAAACATCCTGGCCGCCCTGCGCGCCGAGCCGTTCGACCCCGCGGCCCTTGCCGCCGCCATAGACGCGCAAGCCGGGCATCTGGGCGAGAGGTTGAAATTCGGCAGCGACGTGATCCGCGACCATATCCTTGGCCTGTCACCCGAGGCGCGCGCCGCCTTTGCCGACCGGCTGGAACGTCGGATGCGGCACGGCCGGGACGACGACCGACCGCCCGGTTAGGGATTGTCGCCCTTGGCTAGTCTGCCTTGGATTTCCATCAATCTGAAACAGATTGCAGGAAATCCGCTCTAGGCCGCACTGCTCAGGATCGTCACCATGTTGCGGCCGCTGGCCTTGGATTTCATCAGCGCCCGGTCAGCCTGATCCACGATATCGGCCACGCCATTGACGCGGGGCTCCACATCGCCGCCATCCACCGTCATCCCGATCGAGATTGTCACGTTGATCCGCGTGCCGTCCTCCAGAACCACGGGCGTATTCTGGGCCGCCGCACACAGGCGCTGCGCCACGATGGCCGCCTCGTCGCGGCTGGTGGCGGGCAGCGCGATCAAGAACTCCTCGCCTCCGATGCGGGCCAAAAGGTCGGTCGCCCGCAGGTTGGTGGACAGGCGGTGCGCCACCTCGACCAGCACGGCGTCGCCAGCGGCATGGCCCCACCGGTCGTTCACCATCTTGAAGCGGTCCAGATCGACCACCATCACGGCAAACTGGCTGTTGTCCTGCTTGGCGCGACTGGCAATCGCGTTCAACTGGGCAATGCCATAACGGCGGTTGTGCAGCCCCGTCAGCGGGTCAATCATCGCCAGCCGCAACCCATCCTGCACCGAGGCGCGCAGCCGGTCCGCTTCGCGCTTGCGCCGCACCAGCGCATGCAGTCGCACCGCAATCTCCGACGGGCTGATCTGCGCATCCACCAGATCACTCGCCCCCAGATCAAAGGCCATGGCCGGTACCAGACCGGGGCTCGCCTGATTGAAGATGCAGATCGCCGCATTGCGCGAGGCGCTGCGGCTCAGCAGTTCCGACATCACCCGCAACCCGCCGCCGGGAAAGCCGACATCCGCGTCAATCAGATAGACATCCGGGCTGCCATGGGTCAGCTGATCGCCATAGACATCTTCGGTGGCCAGCACCGTCAACCGATCCTGGCTGACCCCGGTCAACTGCTTTTTCAGCCGCAGCGCCGCATCTGCCCGGCTGAACACCAGCGCAACATGGCCGGGCACCTCATAGGGCGTGGCGGCCTCCTCCAGCCCAAACAGCCCCAGCTCCCCCTCATGCGACGAGAACGCCCCCACAACCTCACGCGCGCGCAACAGCCCGCGCAGCCGCGCCAGCAGTGTCTGGTCATCAATCGGCCGGCTCAGAAAATCCTCGGCCCCCGCCTGCAAGGCCAGCAGGCGCTGATCGGTGTCATGCTCGGATGAAAACATCACCACCGGAATCCGGCGGGTCAGCGGTTTTTCCTTCAGCTTGCGCAACACCTCGATCCCGGACATGTCCGGCAGCATCAGGTCCAGCAATATCAGGTCAGGCAGTTCAGATTGCGCAAGGCGCAAACAGGTCGCACCATCCCCGGCCATCACCGAATTGTACCCGGCTGCGGTCAGTTTGACCTTGAAGACGATGCGGTTTGTGGACACATCATCGACTATGAGTATCTTGCCGGTCATCGTGAACGGGCCCACCTTCTACACATTCTGCAAAACCAACTCTGGCGGCAAGAAGTTAAGAAATCCTTTCTGACACTGTAATCAATTCGTTCAAACTCGCAGGGAAATCGTGGGAAATTCTGTGGATAACTCTGGAAATGCGCGAAAAGCGGCAGAAACACTGGCCGCTCAGGCCTTTTCATGGGTCGCTGATGATGAGGACCGTCTTAACGCTTTCATCGCGATGACCGGGGCGGCACCGGCGGATATCGTGCGAAACGCCAACTCTGCGGCCTTCCTCGGCACGGTTCTGGACTATATCCTGACCGAGGATCAGCTGGTGATCGCGTTTTGCGACAGCTGCCGTTTGCCCTACACAGCCCCCATGCAGGCACGCGGCCTTCTGCCGGGTGGCCAAAGCTGGAACTGGACCTGACATGCTGGATGCGGTGATCTTCGATAAGGACGGCACGCTGTTCGACTTTCGTGCCAGCTGGGGCGCCTGGACGCAAAGCGTTCTGGCCGAATTCGCCCCCGATGCAGCCGAGGCGCGGCGGCTGGGCGCCGTTCTGGGCTATGACCCCGACACCCACAGCTTCGCGCCGTCCAGCCCAGTGATCGCCATGACCACCCCCGAAATCGCGGAAATCCTGCACGCCCATCTGGCGGGGATCACCCTGCCCGACCTGAACGCCCGGCTGAACGCCCTGTCCGCCGCCGCCCCCATGATGCCCGCCGTGCCCCTGCGCGAGGTGCTGTCGGCGCTCAAATCCCGCGGCATGCGCCTTGGCCTTGCGACCAACGACACCGAACACCCGGCCCGCGTCCATCTGGCGGGCGCGGGGGTGCTGGACCTGTTCGATTTCGTCGCCGGATGCGACTCGGGCTGGGGCGGCAAACCCGCGCCGGGGCAGCTGCTGGAGTTCCTGCGCCGCTTTGATCTGACCCCGTCCCGCGTGGCCATGGTGGGCGACAGCCGGCACGACCTTGACGCCGGTCGCGCCGCCGGAATGCATGCCGTCGCCGTCCTGACCGGCATCGCCAACCGGGACGAGTTGGCGGGCCATGCCGATGTCGTGCTGGACAATATCGGTGGAATTGGCCCCTGGATCGACCGGAGCGCCCCCTCGCAAAGCTGAAGGCGCGCAAAAACGACGCTTCTTCGTCGGGAACAGAGTGCGCGCGCCCCGCTGCTTTCGGTCATCGTCGCGCAAAGTGATGGAGTGACAGATGACTGACGATTCAAACCGGCGCCGCCGGGCCGGTGGCCGGGCGGGCAACAAGGAACGCGCAGGGTCCTCGGTCATAGATCAGATGCCCTGGCGCATCCCCGTCAACCCCGACCGCCCGACCGAACCGCTGGATGCCGATGGCGTTCAGGCCATCCACCGCGGCGCCATGCGCATCCTGCGCGACATCGGGATCGAATTTCTGAACCCGGACGCTGTGAAGATCCTGCAACAGGCTGGTTGCACCGTCAACGGCACCAACGTCCGCATGGACGAAGACTTCGTGATGGAGATGCTGTCCCACGCGCCCGAAACCTTCACCATCACCCCGCGCAACCCCGAGCGCGAGGTGATCATGGGCGGCAAGCACATGCTGTTTGTCAACGTCTCGTCCCCCCCCAACTCGTGGGACCTGGAACGCGGCAAACGCTCCGGCGATTTCGAGACGTTCAAGGACTTCATGAAGCTGACGCAGTATTTCAACTGCATCCACATTGCGGGCGGCTATCCGGTCGAACCGATCGACATCCACCCCGCGGTCCGCCACCTCGATTGCCTGTATGAAAAGCTGACCCTGACCGACAAGGTCGTCCACGCCTATTCCCTGGGGGCCGAGCGGGTTGAGGATGTCATGGAAATGGCCCGCATCGCCGGGGGCCTGTCCGAGGACGAGTTTCAGGCCAAGCCGCGGATGTATACCAACATCAACTCGGTCAGCCCGTTGAAACACGACTACCCCATGCTGGACGGCGCCATGCGTCTGGCCCGGCGCGGCCAGCCTGTGGTGGTGACGCCCTTCACCCTGGCAGGTGCCATGGCCCCCGTGACGATGTCGGGCGCCGTGGCGTTGTCGCTGGCCGAGGCTTTGGCGGCTGTTGCCCTGCTGCAATACATCAACCCCGGTTGCCCCGTGGCGATTGGCACCTTCACCTCCAACGTTGACATGAAATCCGGCGCCCCAGCCTTTGGCACGCCCGAATACATGCGGGCCACGCAAATGACCGGCCAGTTGGTGCGCTACTATAAACTGCCGCTGCGCTCCTCGGGTGTCTGTGCCGCGAACGTGCCCGATGGGCAGGCGATGTGGGAAACCTCGAACTCCCTTTGGGCCGCCGTGCAAAGCCGCACCAACATGGTCTATCACGCCGCAGGCTGGCTCGAGGGCGGGCTGATCGCCTCGCCTGAAAAGTTCATCATGGACTGCGAAGTCCTGCAAATGATCCAGCGTTACTTCGAAGAGGCCACCTTTGCCACCACCGAGGATGACATCGCCATTGATGCCATCCGCGAGGTCGGCCCCGGTGGCCACTACTTCGGCTGCCAGCACACCCAGGACCGCTATCAGACCGCCTTTTACGCCCCCATGATCAGCGACTGGCGCAATTATGAGGCGTGGCAGCTGGACGGCGCACAATGGACAACCGAACGCGCCCACCGGGTCTACAAACAGATCATGGCCGAGTTCGAGGCCCCCGCCATGAACGGCGATCACCGCGAGGAGCTGCGGCAATTCGTGGCCCGTCGCAAGCAAGAGGGTGGCGCCCCGACCGATTTCTAAGGTGTCCAGATCTGGACATTATTTGAAACCCTGCAAAATCAAGGGGTTAATTCTCCGGAATTAACCCTGTCTTAACTGCCGCCCCGCACCACCCAAGGGTGGGTTATTTGGCCACAGCCCCCGCCCGCCTGTTGCGGGTTTGGGGCGTGGCGGCTATGGGTGCAGCAGGATTGGAGGGCCCGTCATGCCGCAGTTTCTGGACAGCACCGACAGCGATTTCGAGGCCCGTTTCGCCGCCCTTCTGGGCATGAAGCGCGAGGAGGCCGAGGATGTCGATCTGGCCGTCGCGGCAATCATCACCGAGGTGCGCCTGCGTGGCGATGCGGCGCTGGTCGAACTGACCGCGCAATATGACCGCCACGACCTGCCCCTGGCCTTTACCGCGGCCGAGATTGACGCCGAATGCGCCAAGGTCAGCGCCGAGGACCGGCAGGCGCTGGAACTCGCGGCGGCGCGGATCTGGGCCTATCACGAAAAGCAGGTGCCGCAGGATGCCTCCTGGGTCGATGCGGCGGGGGCCACCCTGGGCTGGCGCTGGACCCCGGTTTCCGCGGCGGGCCTCTATGTGCCGGGGGGGCTTGCCTCCTATCCCTCCTCGGTCTTGATGAACGCCATTCCGGCGCGGGTTGCGGGGGTCGAACGGCTGGTCATCGCCTGCCCCACCCCGGATGGTGTGGCCAACCCGCTGGTCTTGCTGGCGGCCCGTCTGGCGGGGGTGGATGAAATCTTGCGCATCGGCGGCGCGCAGGCAATTGCGGCGCTGGCCTATGGCACGGAATCCATCGCCCCGGTGGACAAGATCACCGGCCCCGGCAACGTCTATGTCGCCGCCGCCAAGCGCCGGGTCTTTGGCCGTGTCGGCATCGACATGATCGCGGGGCCGTCCGAGATTCTGGTCATCGCCGACCGCGACAACACCCCCGACTGGATCGCGCTGGACCTCCTCTCCCAAGCCGAACATGACGCAAGCGCCCAAGCCATCCTGATCACCGATGACGCCGCTTTTGGCGTGGCTGTGGCCGAGGCCGTGGACCGCCGCCTGCAAACGCTGGACCGGCGGGCCATTGCCGGGGCAAGCTGGGCACAAAACGGCGCGGTGATCGTGGTGGAAACCCTGGCGCAGGCGGCCGATCTGTCAAACCGCGTCGCGCCTGAACACCTTGAACTCTGCGTCGCCGACCCCGAGGCGCTGGCGTTGCAGATCAAACACGCCGGGGCCATCTTCATGGGCGCATGGACACCCGAGGCGATTGGCGATTACATTGGCGGCCCGAACCATGTGCTGCCGACCGCCCGGTCGGCACGGTTTTCCAGTGGCCTGAGCGTGATGGATTTTGTGAAACGCACCACCCTCGCCCGCATGACCCCCGTGGCGCTGGCCGCCATCGGCCCGGCCGCCGAACGTCTGGCCCGGTCCGAGGGGTTGCAGGCGCATGGCCTGTCGGTGCGCGCACGTCTGGATGCCTTGAACGGGGGCCAAGATGCCTAACAGATTGATTGCGATTGATATTGACGACCGCGGGCTGGTGAAACCGACGCCCGAGATGGATCAGGAACGCAAGGTCGCGATCTTTGATCTGCTCGAGGAAAACTCGTTCGCCATTCCGCGTGCAGCCGAGTTTCCGGGGCCGTATCGGCTGCTGCTCGCTCTGCGCGAGGGCCGTCTGGTCTTTGCCGTGTCGTCGCAGGACGGCGACAAGGTGGCCGAGTTCCACCTGTCGCTGGGCCCGTTCCGGCAGGTGGTCAAAGACTATTTCCAAATCTGCGAAAGCTATTTCGAGGCGGTGCGCAACCTGCCCCCCGCCCGGATCGAGGCGATCGACATGGCCCGGCGCGGCATCCACAACGAAGGCGCGCGGGTGTTGCAAGAACGGCTGGAGGGCAAGGCCGTGGTCGACGCGGCAACGGCCCGGCGTCTGTTCACGCTGATCTGCGTTGTTCAGTGGGGATAAGGGCATGGCCGATTTCCCCTCGTCCATCCTGTTTTGCTGTGATCACAACGCCGTAAGGTCCCCCATGGCCGAGGCGATGATGAAGAAATTCTACGGTCAGCGCGCCTATGTCCAATCGGCCGGCGTGCATAATGACATGGAGATTGACGGGTTTTCGGTGGCCGTCTGCCGCGAAATTGGCATCGAACTGGACCGCCACCGGTCGCGCAGCTTTGCCGAAATGCAGCGTCTGGGCGATGATCTGTCGCAGTTTGATCTGATCATTGCCCTGTCGCCCGCCAGTCAGCGCATGGCGTTGGACCTGACACGGTTTTACCATCTGTCGGTCGAATACTGGCCGATCCTCGACCCCACCGCGATTGGCGAGGGCCGCGAGGCGAAACTGTCGGCCTATCGCCAAGCCCGCGACCAGATCCGCGAGCGGGTTCTGGCACGGTTCGGCCCACCCGAGGCGCTATAAACTCTCGCCCCCATCCAACACCAGCGCATGGCCCGTCATGAAGCTGGACTGGTCCGAGGCGAGGTAGACAATGCTGGCCGCAACCTCCTCGACCGTGGCCCAGCGCCGCATCGGAATGGCGGTCTCGACATAGGTTTCCAACGCGCCACGCCCGCCCATCTGTTGTTCAAACCCCCGGTTGAAAGGGGTGTCCACAAACCCCGGACACAGCGCATTGCAGCGCACATTATCGGCCGCATAGTCGGCGGCAATCTGGCGGGCCATGGCAATGACGGCGTGTTTGGTGGTGCAATAGGCGATCATGCCCCGGTCATATTGCACCCCCGAATTGGACGCGGTGATGATGATCGACCCGGCCCGTTGCCGCTGCATATGCGGCATGGCGGCGCGGGCGGCGATGAAATGGGCCCGCACGTTCAGCTGCCACGAGGCGTCCATGTCCTGTGCGGTGATGTCGGTCAGACGGCCCGCAATCTGGATACCGGCGTGCGAATGCAGGATATCCAGCCGCCCGCGTGCCGCAACTGCATCAATCGCGGTGGTGACGGCCCCGGCGTCGCCCGCATCCAGCGCCATGGCCTGCGCCTGCCCGCCCGCCGCCGTGATCTGGGCAGCCACCTCCGCCGCCCGCCCGCCGTCCAGATCGGTCACCACCACCTGCGCCCCCTGCCCAGCCAAGGCCAGCGCCCCAGCCCGCCCGATGCCAGACCCGGCCCCGGTCAGAAACGCCACCCGCCCCCGCAAAAGCATCACCGCCCCCCCGTGCCGCGCCGCAAGATGACCTGCGCCACCACCAACAGTCCCAGCGATACCGCCAGAACCAGCGTCCCGATGGCGTTGATTTCCGGCGTCACCCCGCGCCGGATCGACGAGAACACGTAAATCGGCAACGTCGTCTCGGACCCCGCCACGAAAAACGCGATGATGAAATCGTCAAAGCTGAAGGTAAAGCTAAGCAGGAACCCGGCGAGGATACCCGGCGCGATCAGCGGCAGGGTGATCTGGCGGAAGGTGGCCATGGGGGTGGCGTACAGGTCCGCCGAAGCCTCGATCAGGCTGCGGTCCATGCCGGACAGGCGGGCGCGCAGGATGATGATGACCAGCGCTATGGAAAACAGCGCATGGGCGGCGATCAGGGACCCATAGCCCATCGACAGCGTCGGCAGGTTCAACCCCTCCAACACCGGATTGACCCAGCCGAACAGCGTGACCAGCGCAATCAGTGTGGCGATCCCGATCACGATGCCGGGCACCATGACGGCCACATAGATCAGCGCATCCGCCACCATCCGCACCCGCCCCGTCATGCCCTGCAAGGCGAGCGCCGCCATCGTGCCAAACACGCAGGCGATCAGCGCCGACGTCAGGGCGACGATGAAACTGGTCTGCAACGCCTCGGTCACAAAGGGGTTGGACAGGGCCCTGCCATACCATTGCACCGAAAACCCGGTGAACTGGCTGGCATGGCGGCCCGCGTTGAAGCTGAACAGCGCGATGATCGCGATGGGCAGGTACAGGAACAGATAAACCGCCAGGGCGTAAATCCGCATCACATCAACGCCACATCATCGCGGGCCCCGCCCAGACGGCGCATCAGCCACATGTACAGGCTGACCGTCACCAGCATGATCACCACCAGCGTCACCGCCACCGCCGCACCAAAGGCCCAGTTGCGCGATTGAAGGAACAGATCGACCAGCGCATTGCCGATGAAAAACACCTTGCCGCCACCCAGCATGGCGGGGATCAAAAACTCGCCCATCAGCAGGATGAAGACCAACATGCAGCCCGTCGCGATGCCGGGCAGCGACAGGGGCAGCGTCACCCGCAAGAACCCCTGCATCGGCGGCGCGCCAAGGTCGGCGGACGCCTCCAGCAACCTTTTGTCCAACCGCTCGAGGCTCACATAGATCGGCAGCACCATCAGCGGCAAATAGCCGTAAACCACCCCGGTCAGCACGGCAAAGGGCGTGTTGATCAGTCGGTATGTCCCCAACCCCAGCCAGTCGATCAGCGCCGGCAACCCCTGCCCGCCAAGGATGAAAATCCACGCATAACTGCGGATCAGGATCGAGGTCCAGAACGGCACGATCACCAGGATCAGCAGCATCATCCGCCATTTCGGGTCCGCCCGCATCGCCAGAAAATAGGCCAGCGGATAGGCGATCACCAAAGACAGCACCGTGCCCAACGGCGCCAGTGTCAACGTATTGGCAAAGGCCGTCCATCGGGCGGGCAGGTTGGCATACTGTTCCAAGGTGAAGGCGGGGACATAGCCCCCCGCCGCCGCCCGTTCGCCAAAGCTGAAGATCACCACAAAACACAGCGGCAGCACCAGCATGACTGCAAACCAGACCCCCGCAGGGGCCAGCAACAGCCATGTTGAAAGCCGCCGCTGCATGATGTCAGGCCGACTTGAACCGCGCCATCACCTCGGCCCGGTTCGGGTCGGTGAGGGTCGCCGCCGCGCCAAATTCCAAGGCGTTCAGCAGGTCCGCCGCCGGATACAGGATCGGGTCATTCTGCACCTCGGCCGGCAACAGCGCGTTCACCCGCGCATCGGCCACGGGATAGCCGTGGAACAGCGCCTCGCGGGCGTTCACCTCGGGCGCCAGCAGATAGTTGATCAGCGCATAGGCCGCGTCACGGTGCGGCGCGCCCTTGGGCACGGCAAAGAAATCGGACCACAACTCGCCGCCGTCCTTTGCCACGACATAGGCAATTTCCGGCATGTCGCGGTTCAGCTGCTTGCCGTCACCCGTCCAGCAGATCGTCATCCAAGCATCGCCAGACCGCATCGAGGGCTGATAGTCCGAACTGATGGCGAACAGATGCGGCTTGGTCGCCAGCAACAATTCCTCGGCCTTGGCCAGTTCGGCCGTATCGACCGAGTTGAACGAATAGCCAAAGTATTTCAACGCAGCGCCAATCGTCGTCAGCTGATAGTCATGCACCATGGTCCGGCCACTGAACGTGGTCTGCGTCAGGTCAAAAAACTCTTTCCAACTGGTCGGCGAGGTGCCGCCGGTGTGGTTGGTGTTGACGGCAAAGCCCGTGGTGCCCCAGTTTTTCGACACGGCATAAACCTTGCCATCCACCGTGCCCGGCCCTGCAAAGCGCGGATCAAAGCTGGCGGCGTCAAAATTCGGCAACAGCGCCAGGTCCAGCGGCTCGATCAGGTCCTGTTCGACATAGGTGGTGATGGTGTAATTGGTGGGCACAAACACATCCCAGCCCGACCCGCCCGCCTGCAATTTGGCCAGCATCTCCTCGTTTGACCCAAAGACATTGACCTGCACCGCCGCCCCGGTTTGGGCGGTAAAGGCGTCAAAGTTGGCCGGGTCGTGATAGTTGGGCCAGGTCGCCAAAATCGCCCGGTCACCGATGGTCTGCGCCCAAGCGCCGCGGGGCATCGCGGCTGACATCGCCAGCGTGGCAGCACCCAGCCCGGTCACGCCGAGAAAGTGGCGGCGCGTGACAGAGCCCTTTTGATAGCGCCGCAGTTCTTGCATGAACGTCTGGCGCGAGATGTGGTCGGTCATTTCTTGATCTCCCCTTGGTTGGTTTGGTTACTCTTGTGGCACGATCAGGCCTGCATCTGGGCCCCATCCGATAAACCCCGCATCGCCGGGGGCAAAGCCGCCCTCCGCCGCCTCGGCCTGCCTTGCGACCAGAACCAGCAGGTCGCCCAAGGCGGCATGGCGCACCAGATATTCGGTGTGTTCGCCCAGGAAAATGCGGTTGATCACGGTCACGGGTTCGCCCGCGGCATGGGTCAGGCCAATCTGTTCAGGCCGCAGGCTCAGCGTGACAGCGGCCCCTTGCGCAGGCGCGCCCGCAATGCGGCCCGTAAAGTGGTGGCCCGAGGGTGTCACGACACCGCCATCGAACCGCCCGTCGATGAAATTCGATTTCCCTACGAAATCCGCGACATAGCGGTTGACGGGCTGATCATACAAGGCATCCGGCGTGCCCGATTGCACGATGCGCCCGCCGCGCATGATGCAGATGCGGTCCGACATCGACAGCGCCTCCTCCTGATCATGCGTCACCAGAACAAAGGTGATGCCAAGCTGGCGTTGCAGGGTTTGCAACTCGATCTGCATTTCGCGCCGCAGTTTGCGGTCAAGGGCGGCCAGGGGTTCATCCAGCAGCAGAACCTTGGGTTCGTTCACGATAGCGCGGGCCAGGGCGACACGCTGTTGCTGGCCGCCCGACATTTCCCATATCCGGCGCGGACCGAACCCCGGCAGGCGCACCATCTCCAACGCGCGGTCAACCCGGCGGGCGATCTGGGCGCGGTCGGGCCGGGGGCGGCGCTGGATCAGGCCATAGGCGATGTTCTGGGCCACGGTCAGGTGGGGAAACAGCGCGTAATGCTGAAACACCATGTTCACCGGGCGGCGATAGGCGGGCACGTCGTTGACCCGCACGCCGTCCAGAAACACCTCGCCCGAGGTCGGCTGTTCAAACCCCGCCAACATGCGCAGCGCCGTGGTCTTGCCACAGCCCGACGGCCCCAGCAGCGACAAAAACTCGCCCCGCGCAATGGTCAGGTCGATCGCATCCGCCGCCAGCACCGCGCCATAGCGTTTGGAGGCGCCGCGAAATTCGGCAATCACCGGGGGCGTGGTCGTGGCTTGCATCTGGTCGCGGATATCCTATGAAACAGGTCAAAGCCTAGGAAAAGAACGATTGGCTGTATATATCACAAATGGGGTATCATGACCGAGGACTGGGCCCGACTGACCGGGGCGGTGGTGGCGTCGCTGGACAGCCCGACCCTGCCGCAGGTGCTGGCCGGGCTGTTGCGGCAGGTGGCGCCGTTCAGTTACAACGTGGTGTTCGGTTATCTGGGCACCGCACAACCGATTGATCTGCATGATGATTTCCCCCACGATAAACGCCAGGTCTTTGTGACCGATTATCAGGCGGGGCCCTATCTTCTGGACCCGTTCTATCAGGCTGCGATGGGGGCGGTGGTGCCGGGCCTGCACCGGATGCGTGACCTCGCGCCAGACCGGTTTTATCAAGGCGAATACTTTCGCAACTATTATGAGCAAACCGGTCTGGCCGAAGAGATCGGCTATTTCGTCACCCTGCCGCAACAGGCCGTGGTGGTGGTATCGCTGATGCGGGCGGAACGCCCGTTCACGCAGCGCGAGTTTGCCGCCTTGCAGGCGGTGTTCCCCTTTGTGGCGGCTGTGGTGCAGCGGCAATGGGGCGGGCTGGCGCAGCGGTTCGACGGGGGCAGCCCTGCCGCGCAGCAAAGGCCGGGCCGCGCCGTGTTCAACAATTTCGGCAATGGCATCCTGACCGCCCGCGAACGCGAAGTGACCGAGTTCACGCTGAAAGGCCATTCCGCCGAATCGGCGGGTCAGCTTTTGGGCATCTCGCCGGGCACCGTCCGCATCCACCGCCGCAACATCTATGCCAAGCTCAGGATCAACTCGCAGGGCGAGTTGTTTTCGCGGTTTCTGGAGACGATCCTCGATCTGACATGACAAGGCGGCGCCCCCGTCCAGGGGCGCCGCAAGGGCGGTTTACAGGATGAAATCGCTGGCCGACATGGTGTAATTGCCCACCACCAGAATGCGAAAATCCGACATCCCGTCGCCGTTCAGATCACCCTCGACCAAGGAGCCCAGCAGCCCCGCCGTAAAGGACAGATCGCCCGCACTGGCAAAGAACGGCTTGGCCCCGGTAAAGCTGAAGGCCTGATTGCCCGCCATGGCGCTGTTGGCGTCCAACGCGCTCAGGTCGATCAGGTCAACGCCGTGGACGAAATCCATGATCCGGTCCAGGCCCGACATCGGCGCATCGGTGGTGGCGCGGAACACGAAACGGTCCGCCCCCGCCTCGCCATACATCAGGTCAACCCCGGCCTCGCCGTGGACGGTGTCATTGCCCTCGCCACCATGCAGGATGTCGGTGCCATCCCCGCCGCGCAGCATGTCATTGTCGCCGTCACCCCAGATCAGATCATTGCCCGCATCGCCATACAGATAGTCGCTGTTGGCCGTGGTCCCGCCAAAGTCGCCGTAAACCGTGTCATTGCCTGCGCCCCCATAGGCAAAATCGCTGCCATCGCCAGACCGGATCGAGTCATTCCCCGCGCCGCCATAAGACCAGTCAACGCCACCCGACCCCTCCAGCACATCATCGCCGTCGTCGCCAAAAAGCCTGTCGTCGCCGACCTCGCCCACCAGATAATCGTGGCCGGTGTTGCCATGGACGGTGTCATTGCCAAAGCTGGCGAAAACCGTGTCATTGCCCGCCGCCGCGTCGATGGTGTTGGACCAGACCGACCCGGTGATGACGTTGTTGCCCGCATTGCCATAGCCTTCGGAATAGCCGGCGAACAGCATCTTCAGGTTTTCCAGATTGGCCCCCAGCGTGGTGCTGGCCAACAGCGATTGCACGACATCGGTACCGCCGTTCACACCCTCGATCACGCTATCCGTGGTGTTTTCAAGGACATAGGTGTCATTTCCCAACCCGCCGTCCATCAGATCCGTGCCATCGCCGCCGTCCAGATAGTCGTTGCCAGCCTCGCCATACACCACATCATTGTCCCAGCCGCCATAAATCCAGTCGTCATCGACGCCGCCATAGAGGGTGTCATTGCCAGTCTCGCCATGCAGGATGTCACTCCCGGCCATGCCCTTGATCAGATCGTGGTCGGCCCCGCCCGCCAGTGCATCGGAAAGGGTATGGCCGGTGACCGTGTCATTGCCATCGTTGGCGTTCATGGCCCAGCCGATGCTATCGGGAAACAGCGTGCCGACAAACGGAAAGGGAATGCCACCCTCTGGCCCGGACATGTTGAAATCAAACGAGATGGTATTGCCGCCGTAATAGGACCGGGTATCATCCCAAAAGACCACGTTCTCGCCGTCCATGTTCACGGTCAAATAGGTAGACCCGTCCTTGGTCGTGGTGCCAAAGTCGGTGTAGTCGATCATCTGGTTCGCCGTAGCCATTTCACGCTCCATCGTTGCGGCGCTGCCCGTTGCAGCGCGATGGAGCCTGTTTGACCCGCCCGTGTTTCAGTCGGGCGTCGTCTGGCGGCAAAAAGGTTTCAGTTGTTTCAGACCGACACCTGCGCCCGCAGCGCGTCCCGCGTGAAGTCTGCCTTGGGGCCGGACAACGACACGGCCCCCCGCCGCAGCACATAGAACTGGTCGGCCAACCCGTAAGCAAAGTCGAAATACTGTTCCACCAGCACGATCGCCATGGTGCCGCTGGATTTCAGATATTCGATCACCCGGCCGATCTGCTGGATGATGTTGGGCTGAATGCCCTCGGTCGGCTCGTCCAGCAGCAGGACGCGGGGCTGCATGATCATCGCACGCGCAATCGCCAGTTGCTGTTGCTGACCGCCCGACAGATCGCCGCCGCGCCGACCGCCCATGTCGCGCAGGACGGGAAACAGGTCATAAATCTCGGACGGGATTTTCCACTGCGATTTCGGCAGCAGGGCATAGGCGGTTTCCATATTCTCGCGCACGGTCAGCAGGGGGAAAATCATCCGCCCCTGCGGCACCACGGCCAACCCCTGCCGCGCCATCTGCTGCGGGCGCAGGCGGCCCAATTCTTGCCCGTCGATTTCCACCGTGCCGCCCGACCGGGGATGCGTGCCCGCCAAGGCTTTCAGGAAGCTGGTCTTGCCCACGCCATTGGTGCCCATTATGCAGGTCACTTCCCCCGCCTTGGCCGCAAAATCAATGCCATGCAGGATTTGCGATCCGCCATAGTGCAGCGTCAGCCCGGTGGTTTTCAGCATCATCCCCGCCCCAGATACACGTCAATGACGTCTTGGTTCTTGGTCACATGGTCCAGCGACCCTTCGGCCAGCACCCGGCCCTCATGCAGCACGGTCACCCGGCAATTCAGGCGGCGCACGAACTCCATGTCGTGTTCGACCACCACCACGGCCCTTGTGCGGGCAATGTCCACCAGCAGCGCCGTGGTGCGTTCCCGCTCGGCCAAAGTCATCCCCGCAGCGGGCTCATCGACCAGCAGCAGCTTGGGCTCCTGCGCCAGCAGCATGGCAATCTCCAGCCATTGCTTCTGGCCGTGGCTCAGCTCGCCCGACTTGCGCGCCAGATGGTCGGCCAAGCCCACCTGCCCGGCCAGCGCCACGATCCGAGCCTGATCGGCCGCCTTGCCGCGCCAGACCAGCACCCGCCACGGGCTGCGCGCGGCCTTCAGGGCCAGCGTCAGGTTTTCGGCCACACTTTGATCCTCGAACACCGTGGGGCGCTGGAATTTGCGGCCAATCCCGGCGCGGGCAATCTGCGCCTCGGACAGGGACAGCAGCGAAATCGCCCGCTCACCAAAGGTGACAGTGCCGCTGTCAGGTCGGGTCTTGCCCGTGACGATATCCATAAAGGTGCTCTTGCCCGCCCCGTTCGGCCCGATGATGGCGCGCAACTCTGCGGCAGCGATGGAAAAGGTCAGGTCATTGATGGCGCGAAAGCCGTCAAAGGTTACGGTGACGCCGGACACCTCCAGAAGCGCGCTCATTTCAACGCCTCGCTTTCCTGCAAGGATCCGTCGCCGGGGCCAAGGTCGGCCCCCTTGCGGTCAGGGGTGATGCGGCCCGTAAAGCGGTCAAACAGCCCGCCAATGCCCTTGGGCGCAAACAGCGTCACCCCGACAAAGGACAGCCCCAGCAGCACCTGCCACCAGTCCACCCAGTTCAGCGTGCCAAAGCCCAGCGGGATCGACGGCGCACGGCCCCCGGTGAACCAGCTGGACAACAGCGACACCACCGCCGCCCCGATCACGGCCCCATAAAGCCGCCCGCGCCCGCCAATCGCCACCCAGACCGCCAGATAGATCGACGCGATGGGGGCC
This sequence comes from Pseudorhodobacter antarcticus, assembly GCA_945871285.1. Lineage (GTDB taxonomy): Bacteria > Pseudomonadota > Alphaproteobacteria > Rhodobacterales > Rhodobacteraceae > Stagnihabitans. Next base: position 21,641 of record CAMBWO010000012.1, read on the forward strand.
AGTTCGGCGGGGTTGATGATGCCAGCCTGGGGGTAATACAGCGCCCCGGCGATGGCGACGATCACCGCGGTCAGGGTAAAGATGAACAGCTTGTAGGTCTCGACCGAATAGCCCAGAAACCGCACCCGCGCCTCGTCATCCCGAATGGCGCGGATGACCGAGCCAAACTTGCCCGACACGACCCAGGCCATGCCCAGATAGGCCAGCCCCAAGGCGGCGGCCGAGGCCCAGAAGAACCACATCGACACCTGATCCTGCCCCGCCGTCACCCCCGGCAGGTTTTGCAACCCCGACAGCCCGTTGTTGCCGCGCAACCCGGAATCGTTCTGGAACAGATACAGCGCCATGGCCAGCGTCATGGCTTGGGTCAGGATCGACAGATAAACCCCCGTCACCCGGCTGCGGAAGGCGAGCCACCCGAACACCAGCGCAATCACCCCCGGCAAGGCCACGACCAGCCCCAATTGCAGCGGCAGCGAATGGGCAAAGCCCCAGATCGCGGGCAAGTCGGACGCCCCCACCACCCCGAAAATCTGCGTGGCGATGCCGTGGGAAATCTCCTCGGGCGTGGCCGGCAGACCGCCGTTCAGCAGGGACGCGACGACGATTTCTTCCGTCCGCGCATACATCAGCCACATGCCGATCATGTAGCCACCAATGGCGAAAAACGCCATGTGGCCCAGGGACAGGATGCCCGCATAGCCCCAGATCAGGTCCATCGCCAAGGCCGCCAGACACAGGCACAGCGTCTTGCCCAGCGTCTTGATGAAACTGGTCGACACGAACCCCGCGCCATAGGCGTTCGAGGCCAGCGTGACCGCCAGGGTGAACAGGGCAAGGACCGCGATGAAAATCAGGACCGATGGGGTGCGTGTCAGAAAACTCTTGCTCATCGCTCAATCCCCCGCCGCCCGGCCCCGCAGGGCGATGATGCCCCGTGGCCGGAATTGAATGAACAGGATGATGAACAGGATCATATAGGTCTGGGCGGCCAGCGTGTTCGAGGGATTCAGGAATTCGATCACCTTTTGCAATCCGCCAATCATCGTGGCCCCAGCCAGCGTGCCCCAGATATTGCCCACCCCGCCCACAACCACCGTCATGAAGCTTTGCACGATGTAATCGGTGCCCAGCTCCGAAGTGACCTTGGCGAACAACCCAATCGCCACCCCGGCAATGCCCGCAATCCCCGACCCGATGCCAAAGGTCAGCATGTTGATGCGGTCGGGGTTGATGCCCATGCTGGCGGCCATGGTCGGGTTCTGCGTGACAGCCCGCACTTCGAGGCCCAGCCGGGTCCGCTTCATCAGCCACAGGAAGAACGTCAGAAACACCAGCGCCAGCACGAAAATCGCGATGCGGATATAGCTGATCGAAACCACATCGTTCAGCACCCAGGCCCCATCCAGCCACCCGGGCGAGGTCAGCGGCCGCGCCTGCGTGCCAAACACATTCTTCAGCACCTGCTGCAACGCAATCGAGATGCCAAAGGTCGCCAGCAGCGTCTCCAGCGGTCGTTTATAGAGGTGCCGGATCACCAGCCGCTCCATCGCCACCCCGGCGGCAAAGGTCACCACAAAGGCCAGCGGCAAAGCGATCAGGATCGAGGCGGTGTAATCGGCCACATACAGTTGCACGACATAGCCGGTATAGGCCCCGATGGTGATGAACTCGCCATGCGCCATGTTGATGACGCCCATCACACCAAAGGTGATGGCAAGGCCGATGGCGGCGAGGAAGTAGATCGACGCCAGCGACAGCGCATCCAGCGCCAGATCGGCCGCCTGCATCCCCGCCACCTTCACGCCAATCCGGTCCAGCGCAGCGGCAGCGGCGGCGGTCACGGCGGGGTCGGGTTCGGTGTAGACCTCGACAAACCGGTGCGCCGCCAATGCCGCAGTCGCCTCATCATCCGTGGCCGCCTGCGGCACGATGCCTGCCACCTCCAGCGCGGTATAGGCGCGGTCGCGGGCGGCTTGGGAGTTCAGATCGGCCAGCGCCACACCACCCACCATGCCATTCCCCAGATTGGCAATCAGCGCCATGCGCTGCGCCTCCAGCGTCAGGCGGGCGGGGGCCATGTCGGCGGCGACGAGGATGTCATAGGCCTCGACCGGCGTCAGGTCCGTGCCTAGTTTCAGGGTGCGGGCGATGTTCAAGGTCGGGTCAGGCTCGCCCGCCACGGCCAGACGGCGGGTGGCCAGAAGGGGGTTCAGCGCCCCGCGCAGGTCCAGCCCAAGGTCGGCGCCAAAGCTGTCGATGGCGGCAATGCGGGCGGCGGAATCGGGGTCAAAGCGCAGGGTCAGCAGACGTTCCAGCCGTTCCTTTTGCGCCTTCAGGCCCGCATCCTCCTCGGACGCAATCGCTGCACGCAGGGGGGCCAGCGCCTCGACCTTGGGGTCCTTGGCGATGGACTCCAATGCGGCCAGACGCTTGGCCGGGTCCGGGTCGGACAGGGTGAACTGCACCAGCGCGGTGGCAATCATGCCCCGCACCCCGGCATTGGGTTTGAGCTCGATGATGTCGGACTTTGCCGCCGTGCCCGCCTCAGCGCCCGAAAGGTCGCGCAGGGCATAGCCGCCCTCTTGCGGCGTAATCAGGAAAAACGCCCGGTCCGATTTGCGGATGCCCAGACCCTTTTCGCCCCAGGCCGTCAGCACCGCCGCCGCCTGCGGGTCGCCACTTGCCCCCAGCGCGTCGATCACGGGCGCGATGGTCTGGCGCGATGCCTTTTCCACCAGGGCCGCATTGGCCGCCAGAATCTCCGCCGCCGTTTCGGCGCGCAGCGGCGAAAAGCTCAGCACCGCCAAAAGGCAGAGGATCACGAACCGCATGTCAGGGCTTCCCATTGGGTCGGGGGGGCCACGACAGGCCCCCCCAATTGGATCAGTAGTTCGAGGTCAACTGGACGCAGGTCCTGGTGTCCTTGTTGTACATCCCGCACTTCAGGTCTTTCCAATCGGCCTCCAGCACCGCCGATTCCGGCAGGAAGTCGGTCCAGGCGTCGCCCGCGACGGGTTCGGTCTGGCTGATGATGTCGAACTGGCCGTCGGCGCGGATTTCGCCGATCAACACCGGTTTCGTCAGGTGGTGGTTTGCCAGCATCTCGGCCATGCCGCCGGTCAGGTTGGGGAACTTTTGCCCGATCATCGCATCGGACACGGCATCAACCGCCGTGGTGCCTGCCGCCGTGACGGCATTCACCCACATGTTGAAGCCGATGTAATGCGCCTCCATCGGGTCGTTGGTGACGCGGGCGTCATCCTTGATGAAGGCTTTCCACTGCGCGATGAAGGCCGTGTTTTCCGGGGTTTCGGCGGACATGAAATAGTTCCAGGCGGCCAGGTGACCGGCAAGGTTGGTGGTGTCCAGACCCGACAGTTCTTCCTCACCCACCGAGAAGGCAACGACCGGCAGCGTGTCGGCGGTAACGCCCGCAGCCGCCAGTTCCTTGTAAAAGCCGATGTTGGCATCGCCGTTGATGGTGGAAATGACGCCGACCTTCTTGCCATCAGCGCCCAGGGCAACCACATCGCCCACGATCTTGGACCAGTCCGAATGGCCGAATGGGGTGTAGTTGACGAAGATATCCTCTTTCGGGATGCCCTTGGAAATCAGGTAAGCCTCAAGAATGTTGTTCGTGGTGCGCGGATAGACATAGTCGGTGCCCAGCAGGGCAAACTTGGTCACGCCCAGCTCGTTCAGGTAATAGTCAACGGCGGGAATGGCTTGCTGGTTCGGGGCGGCGCCCGTGTAGAACACGTTCTTGGACGATTCCTCGCCCTCATACTGCACCGGATAGAACAGCAGGCCGTTCAGCTCCTCGATCACCGGCAGCACCGATTTGCGCGAAACCGATGTCCAGCAGCCGAACATCACGTCCACCTTGGACACCGTCAGCAATTCGCGGGCCTTTTCGGCGAACAGCGGCCAGTCGGATGCCGGGTCCACCACCACCGCCTCCAACTGCTTGCCCAGCAGGCCGCCCTTGGCGTTTTGCGCCTCGATCAGCATCAGCATCGTGTCTTTCAGCGTGGTTTCCGAGATGGCCATCGTGCCGGACAGCGAATGCAGCACCCCGATCTTGATGGTTTCGGCTTGGGCAAAGGCCATTTTCGGCAGCGCCAGCGAGGCAATGCCACTGGCCAAAAGCGCGCGTCGTGTGAGTTTCATATCAAGTTTCCCCTATCAGGCCGCCGCCGGCCCCTTCCCTTCCAGGGGAAGAAGGCCATATTTGGCAGGCAGCAATTGTTGCACCCGTGCGGTGGGGGATGGCCGTCCAAACCTGTTCCTCACCGCACACCTGCCCGGATCATGCGCCGGACGTTGTCATCAACGCCAACACCGGACTGCGTCACAATCGGCTTGGCGCCTTGGGGCGCGCAGAATTTGGGCAATCCGGCGATTTTGCTGAAATTTCAGACGAACGGCCATGCTGCAGTGCAGAAATTGGGCTGTGTCGCAAAGCGACAGGGCCGCCGGGGACAGCGATCCTGATACCGCAAACAGCAGGACACCCGCGCGCCCCCCAAGTCCCGCGTTGAAGCAATTGAAACACGGTCCCGGCAAGAACGGCGTCAAACTGAAACCCCGACCCGCCAAAACCGCCCCATCAGCGGGCTTGAGGGCCCCATCACACAAGGGGAAGATCATGGCAACCAAGAGTGGCACAACCGGCAACGACGTCATTGGCGGCACCTCGGCCGGCGACATGCTGGCGGGCCTGGCCGGCCACGACATCCTGATCGGCGGCATCGGCGAGGACAGCCTGTACGGCGGCACCGGCAACGATACGCTGTCGGGCGGCGCGGGCAATGACACGTTGACCGGCGATCTGGGCGCCGACGTGATGGAGGGTGGCACCGGCGACGACCGCTACTGGGCCGACGACGCGGGCGACAAGGTGCTGGAAGCGGTGAACGGTGCCTATGACACGGTCAGAACCACGCTGGCCCGCTACACCGTCGCCGCCAACGTCGAAGAGGTGCACAGCCAGTTCGCCGGCAATGCCGCAATCATCGGCAACATCAGCGACAACCTGATCAACCTGGGCGCAGGCCAAGACACCGCCTTTGGCGATGCGGGCATTGACTTTGTCATCGGCAACGCGGGCAACGACGTGCTGTATGGCGGCGGCGGGGATGACACCTATCATCTGGGCGGCTGGACCCTGACCAAGCAGGACAGCCTCATCGAAAACCTGGGCGGCGGCCGCGACACCGTCATCACCGAGGGCATCGGTGCCGCCGGCGCCACCGGGGCGTCAGGCGAGGTGCACAGTTATACCTTGGATACCCATATCGAGGTGCTGGAAGCGACCGGTGCCTTTGCCTTCAACCTGACCGGCAACTATCTGGACAACACTATTGTTGGCGGCGCCTATGCCGATACCCTCGACGGCGGCCTTGGGGCCGACAGCCTGTCGGGCAAGGGCGGCGCGGATACCTATGTCATCGACAATGCCGGCGACCGGATCCTGTTTGAAACCTTCAGCGCGGTGTCCCACGACATCGCCCGCATCACGACCGCCATCGACTGGACCGTGTCCGCCGGAGTCGAGCGGGTCGACATCATGACCGGCAACGCGACCATCCACGGGACCGATGACACGGTGGCCTATAACGGCTCCACCGGCAATGACGTGATCCATGGCGGCGGCCAAGACGAGGTCATGATCGGCAACGGCGGTGCCGACGCCCTGTATGGCGGCGGCGGGCATGACGAATTCCACACCAAGGCCACCTCGGCAGGCACGTCGCTGGTGGGTGGCACTGGCAACGACGACTATTTCATCGGCCACGCGTCGGTGACGGTCACCGAACAGCAGGGCGAAGGCTATGACGTGGCCTTTTTGACCAGCGACTGGGTGATGGCGGCCCATGTGGAAGATGCCTATGTCCTGTCGCTGGACGGCCGCGCCGTCACCGGCAACGCCGGGGACAACTGGATCTTTGGCAACAACGGCAACGATACCCTGTTGGGCGGAGCCGGGAACGACATGCTGGACGGCGGCCTAGGCATCGACAGCATGGTTGGCGGCACGGGCGACGACAGATACCTGATCAGCACGCTGGACGATGTGGTGACCGAGGTGGCGGGTCAGGGCACCGACACCGTCACCAGCAACCGCGACTATGTTCTGGGCACCGCGCTCGAAAACCTGCGCCTCTATGACGCCGCCATCAACGGCACCGGAAACGCGCTGAACAACGTGATCGAGGGGTCCTTTGGCGACAACACCCTGCGCGGTCAGGCGGGCAACGACACCCTGATCGGCAGCAGCGGCGCAGACAAGCTGATCGGCGGGACGGGGGCGGATGTCTTTGTCTTCGACTGGGGTGACAACCTGAACCAGCCCGGCGCGATGGACCGCATCACCGACTTTGCCGCAGGCGTTGACCACATCGACATGACGCCCTTCAACACCTTTGGCGGGGTTGATTTTGTCGGCACCGCAGCCTTTTCAAACCAGGCCTTCGAGATGCGGTATGAGGCGTTGACCAACACCAGCCTGCGCCTGCTGATCGACACGACCGGCGACGGGGTGGCCGACATGGCCATCGAGGTGGTTGGCACCAACGCGCTGACCCTGGCCGACTTCCTCCTGTAACCCCTGCACGCCCGCCCCATCAGGGCGGGCGTTCCTTCAGTGCGGCAGGCGATAGCGGTTTTCGGGCAGCCCCGGCACCGGGGCCTCCAGCGCGAACAGGCTGCCCGCCAGACGGTTGCCGGGCGGCGCGCCGGCGCTGGCGGTGGTGATGAACAGGGTTTTCAGATCGGCCCCGCCAAAGACGCAGGTCGTGATGTTTTGCACCGGCATCTCGACCACCCGGTCAATCGTGCCATCCGGCGCCACCCGCACGATGCAGCCCCCGCCAAACCGGCAGTTCCACAAGAACCCCGCAGAATCGATCGCCGACCCATCCGGCAGCCCCCGGTCAAACCCGCTGAAATGCACCCTTTCGCCGCTGATTTCCCCCTTGGCAAAGTCGTAGACCCTGATCTCATTCTCCAGCGTGTCGCCGAAATAGAACAGCCGCCCGTCCGGCGACCAGCACAGCGTGTTGGAAATCCCCAAATCCCGCCGCCACTCCGTCACCTTGCCCGCAGGGTCCATCCGGTAAAGCACCCCCTCACCCTTGGCGACCTCGCCCATCTCGCCATCGGGATGGACGTTGTTCTTCATCGACCCCACCCAGAAATTGCCATCCGGGTCGCTGCGGCCATCGTTAAAGCGCACCCGTGGCGCACCGGGCAGGTCAAAGCCCGCATCGGCGCGGCGGTCCGTGCCCGGCCACCAAAAGATCAGCCGCGACCCCAGCGCCACCAGAAACTGCCCCTCGGCGGTGGTCAGCGACAACGCCACCACAGGCTCGTCAAAGAACCATGATGTCAGCGCGCCTGCGGCCAGATCATGGCGGTGGATCAAAAAGCGGTTGATATCCACCCAATACACCGCCCCCTCCGCCGCCGACCACAACGCCCCCTCGCCGCAACGGTCGCCTGCGGGGACCAGACATCTGACATCCATCCTCATTTCACCCCCAGCGCCGCCGTCAGACCACCGTCAATCTTGTAATCGCTGCCCGTGCAGAACGCCGCCTTGTCGCTGGCCAGAAAGGCCACCAGTTCGGCCACCTCCGCAGGCTCGCCGATCCGGCCCAGCGGATGGGCCGCGCCAAAGCGGGCAAAGGCCTGCTCCACCGTCACCCCCTCGCCGCCATAGGTGCGGGCCGCATGTTCCAGAATGGGCGTGCGCACCGACCCCGGACTGATCGAATTGACCCGGATGCCCTGATCGGCATGGTCCAGCGCCATCGCCCGCGTCAGGGCATGGATCGCCCCCTTGCTCGCCACATAGGCCGCGACATTCTGCTGGCAGTTGAAGCCCTGAACCGAGGATATGTTGACAATTGCCCCCCCGCCGCGCCGCACCATCTCTGGCACGCCAAAATGGCCGGTCAGATAGATCGACCCGACATTCACCGCCATGCAGCGCGTCCAGGTCGCAAAATCGGTGCTGACGACCGTGCCATAAGGATGCACCGCCGCCGCGTTGACGATGATGTCCAGACCGCCAAACCGCCGCACCACCTCGGCCACTGCCGCGCCCACCTGCGCCTCCTCCGCCATATCGGCGGTAAAGGTGTCCAGCCCCAGCGTCCCCGCCGCCGCATTGGCCGCCGCGTCAATCCCGCAGGCCAGCACCTGTGCTCCGCCCTGCCGCAGCCGCAGCGCGCTTGCCAGCCCAATTCCGGTCGTGCCCGTCACCAAGGCCACCTTGCCCGCAAAATCATCCATCGCCATCCCCCCACTTTAGCCCGACCATTCCACCGCCCGCCCGAAAATGCCAGTGCCCGCGGTTGCCAAACCACTGCACCTGTGGTCCAAATCGGCGCATCAAACGGGGGGATGATGATGCAACCGATGCGGGAAACCTTGCGCTGGTATGGGCCTGACGATCCGGTCACGCTGGATCATGTGCGCCAAACCGGCGCGACCGAGGTCGTCTCGGCCCTGCACCACATCTATGACGGGCGCGCCTGGAGTGACGACGACATCGCCCCCTACAAATCGCGCATCGCGGCCGCAGGCCTGATCTGGGACGTTGTGGAAAGCGTGCCCGTCCATAATGACATCAAGATTGCCGGCCCCGGACGGGCCGCCCGCATCGCCGCCTACCAAGACACGATCCGCGCCCTGGGGCGGCAGGGGCTGACGACGCTGTGCTACAACTTCATGCCCGTGGTCGACTGGACACGCACCAACCTGCGGCACAAGATGCCCTCAACCGGCTATGCGCTGCGCTTTGATGCGGTGGATTTTGCGGCCTATGACCTGTTCGTGCTGCGCCGCCCCGGCGTGGCGCAAGACTACTCCAACGCCCAGATCGCCGCCGCCGAAACCCGGTTTCAAACGCTGACCCCCGATGAAATGGCCGCCATCGAACGCACCCTGATCGCGGGTCTGCCCGCGACCGAGCGTAAATTCGACCGGGCCAGTTTTCTGGACGCCCTGCGCGATTACGACGGCATCACGCCTGCCGACCTGCGCGCCAATCTGGCGTATTTCCTGTCCGAAATCGTGCCGGTGGCCGAGGAGGCGGGCATCAAGCTGTGCATCCACCCCGACGATCCGCCCTTCAGCCTTTATGGCCTGCCCCGCGTGGTGTCGACCGCCGCCGACATCCGCGCCATCTTTGCCGCCGCCGACACCCCGACCAACGGCCTGACCTTCTGCACCGGGTCATTCGGCGTGCGGCAGGACAACGATCTGGTCGCCATGGTCCGCGAATTCGGCCCCCGCATCCACTTTGTCCACCTGCGCAACGTCACCCGCGAACCGGATGGGTCCTTCCATGAGGCGGACCATCTGGGCGGATCGACCGACATGCCCGCCGTGGTGATTGCCCTGATGCGCGAACAGGACCGCCGCCGGGCCGAGGGGCGCACCGACTGGAACCTGCCCATGCGCCCCGACCACGGCCACCTTCTGGCTGACGATATCGGCAAGGCCCGCATCAACCCCGGCTATTCGCTGATCGGGCGGCTGAAGGGCATGGCCGAATTGCGCGGCGTGATGCACGGCGCAATCGCGATGGAGGGGGCGGGTTAACCGGCCCCCACATCAATCCGCTCATGCCGTATCGGCTGATCCGGGTCCACCGGGGCGTCCATCTCACGCGCATAGGCATGGCCCGCATGGATGGCGGCGGCGATGATCGCCGGGGCCTCGCAATCGCCGATCCGGCGCAGGGTAAAGGGCAAGGGCCCCGCCATCAGGGCCCGATACACCCCATCCACCGGCTCGCGGTGCGACACCATCACCAATGACACGGCGGGCAAAACCATCGCCCGCCCCGAATAGGCGCAGGCCAGCGTCACCTCGGCCCCGTCGAACTGGCGGATCGCATGGGCGGTCACGATATCCACCCCCAGCCGCATCAGATGGCTGCGCACCCGCCACCGCTCGCCGGTCTTGCCCGCCCATTCGGCCACCGTGTCCGAGGGCGTGACCAGCGTCACCGCATGACCCGCCGCCCGGATCCGCTCGGCCACCACCCCGCCCATGTAATAGCCGTCGCCATCAAAGACGACCGTCCGCCCCCGCGGCAACCGCCCCGCCATGATGTCATCCGGCGTCAACACCTCGACCCCCGGGG
>CAMBWO010000013.1 GCA_945871285.1 Pseudorhodobacter antarcticus
AACGCATCCACCGCAACGGCCCCGCTCTCGCGCACCATCACGGGGTTAATCTCGATCTCCTCCAGGCTGGCGTCAGCGGCCATCAGGGCCCCCAACCGCACCGCCAGCTCCGCCACCGCCGCCACATCCGCCCGCTTGCGGCCACGATAGCCGTCCAGCAGGGGCCACAGCCGCAGCCGCCGCAGCGCCACCAACACCTCCGCTTCGGTCGCTGGCAGAATCAGCGTGACGGTATCAGCCAGAACTTCCGCCGTCACACCGCCCATCCCCAGCGTCAGCGAAACCCCATAAACCGGGTCGCGCCGCAGCCCCACCAACACCTCGGCCACCGCCCCCGTCACCATCTCCTCCACCAGATAGCCCGTAGCCCCCGCCATCCCGGCCTGACCATCCAACGTGGTCAGACCCAACCGCACAGCCCCAACCTCGGTCTTGTGGGCAAAGCCCAATCCCTTGAGCGCGTAGGGCGGGATCAACCCCGCCGCGTCCAGCCCCGCCAAATCCGCCGCCGTCACCGACCGCGGCACCGCAACCCCCGCCGCCGCCAGCACCGCCTTGCCCGCCGCCTCATCCAGCAAAACCGCCTCCCGCGGGGCCAGCGGCGCCAAAGGCCGCCACCCCTCGGGGCCCGGCCCAACCTGCGCCGCCCGAATAGCGGCCAGCGCCGTCTCCAACCCCATAAGCGTGCAAACCCCCTCATCCATCAGGGCCATCGCACGCGCCTCGTCAAAGTTTTCCGCCATTGATGCCACCGGCAACGCCGGCTTGCCCGTGCTGCGCTGCGCCACCACAATTGCATCCAAGGCCGGCTGATACCCCGACGGATCGCAACGGTCCGCCCGTGGTGTATCAATGATATAGATCCCCGCATCATAGCCTGACAACATGGTCGTAAACACATCCGCCGTGCGCGGCCCGTCGCCCCAGATAAAGGTGTGGTAATCCAGCGGGTTCGCAATCGTGACGATCGGCCCCAGAATCTCACCCAACCGCGCCCGCACCGCCTCCGGCACCGGCGCAAACTCGATCCCGAACGGAGCCGCCAGATCCGCCACCAACCCCGCCTCGCCCCCCGAACAGGACAGGCTGCCCAGCCGCGTGCCAAGCGAGCCGTGGACATGGAAAATCTTCAACGTCTCGATCAGTTCAGAGGGCGTATTGACCTCCGCCACCCCGATCTGCCGCAGGAACGCCGACGATGCCGCCCCCCCCCCCGCCAGCGACGCGGTATGCGACGCCGCCGCCACCCGGCTCAACTCCGTCTTGCCCGACTTGATGCAGACAATCCCCTTGCCCGCCGCCCGTGCCGCCTGCGCAAGGGCGGCAAAACCCGCCGCATCGTCGATGCCTTCGATATAAAGCCCAATCGCCGTGACCCTGGGATCATCCAGCAAGGCCCCCGCCAACTCCGCTAACCCCACAACCGCTGCATTGCCCAGACAAGCAACATAGGCCACCGGCAAAGCCCGCTTCTGCATGCCCAGATTTATGACAATATTGGACGACTGGCTGACCAGCGCCACCCCCCGGTCCACCCGCACCCCGCCATGCTGATCGGGCCAAAGCAACGCCCCGTCCAGATAATTGATCACCCCATAGCAATTCGGCCCCAGGATCGGCATGTCCCCCGCCGCCGCCACCAATTGCGCCTGCAACTCCGGCTCGCCAGCTTCCGTCCAACCAGAGGCAAAACAAATCGCCCCCCCCGCTCCCATGGCCGCCAACTCGCGCACCACCTCGACCGTCAGGAACCGGTTGACCCCAATGAACACCGCATCCGGCACGCCTGGCAAATCAGCAAGCGACGCATAAGCCCGCAAGCCCCCAATCTCGGCCTTGGTCGGATGCACCGGCCAAACCGGCCCCGCAAACCCCATCTTGCGGCATTGCTCGATCACATTCAGCGCCCAGCCAGCACCCAGAACAGCGATGGATTTCGGGCGCAGCAGGCGGTCAAGGCGCGTCATGGCTGACCTGCGGTCTTGTGGCCAACGCCGGGGGCGCTTCGCCCCCCGCCCCCCCCGAGGATATTTCTGAAAAGATGAATGGCAGGAAGACGCCCTGCCCCGAACCAACGAGGCAGGGAATCTTCACCTTTTACCGTCATCGGGATCCCTCCCTGTTCGGCCATCTCAGAGTCGCGCGGATTGGTTAACATTTCGTTTCATCTTTTCAAAAATATCCCGGGGCTCTGGGGGCTGGCCCCCAGTCCGACGTTTCAAGCGCCAAGCGGCCTCAACAATTCGCGGCTGATGATGTGGCGCTGGATCTCGGACGTGCCCTCCCAGATCCGCTCGACCCGCGCATCACGCCAGATGCGTTCCAGCGGCAGTTCCTCCATCAGGCCCATGCCGCCGTGAATCTGGATCGCCTCATCCGCGATCATCGCCAGCACTTCGGTTGCCTTCAGCTTGGCCATCGACATGTCTGCCTCGGTCACCGTGCCCTGATCATATTTCCAGGCCGCCTCGCGGGTCAGCAGTTCGGCGGCTTTGAGCTCCATCGCCATGTCGGCCAGTTTGAAGGATATCCCCTGAAACTTGCCGATCTGCTGGCCGAACTGTTTGCGCTCGGCGGCATAGGACAACGCATGGCCCAGCGCGCGTTCGGCGCGGCCAAGGCAGGTGCTGGCCACTTGCAGCCGCGTCGCGCCCAGCCAGGAATTGGCGACCTCGAAGCCCTTGTGAACCTCGCCCAGGATTTGCCGTTTGTTCAGGCGGCAGTCGTCAAACTCCAGCACGGCATTGGTATAGCCGCGATGCGAGACGTTGCGGTAGCCGTCGCGGACGGTGAAGCCGGGGGTCCCCTTGTCCACGAAGAACGCCGTGATCAGCTTCTTGGTCCCGCGCGGGGTTTGCTCCTCGCCCGTCGCCACAAAGACAATCGCGAACCCGGCCAGATCGGCATGGCTGATGAAATGCTTGGTCCCGTTCAGCACCCAGTCGTCGCCATCCGGGCGCGCCGATGCCTTCATCCCCCGCAGGTCGGACCCGGCGCCCGGTTCCGTCATCGCCAGGCAGTCCCAGGTTTCGCCCCGGATACACGGCATCAGGTACTGCTCGCGCTGCTCGGCATTGCCCGCCAACAAAATGTTGGACGGCCGCGCCACGCAGGTCCAGTGCAGGGCATAATTCGCCCGGCCAAGCTCCTTTTCATAGAGCAGCCAGGACAGCGTATCCAGCCCCGCGCCGCCCACCTCGGCTGGCATGTTGGCCGCATACAGCCCCGCCGTCATGGCTTTTTTCTGGATCTCGCGGATCAACTCCACCGGCAGATGGCCGGTCCGTTCCACCATCGCCTCATGCGGGTACAACTCGTTCTCCACAAACGCCCGCGTGGTGTCGACGATCATCTGTTGTTCTTGGTTCAGGCCGAAATCCATAGGAACCTCACGGGTCGGGATTGATGGTAAAGCCGTCGACGGTCAGCGCCTGGCCCGAGACCATGCGCGCCCCGTCCGAGGCCAGGAACAGCGCCATATGCGCCACGTCATCCGGGTCGGTCAGCCGCTTTAGCGCCGTGCCCGACGCATAACCCGCCCGCACCGCATCGGGCGTCATGCCCTTGGCCGCTGCTTCCGCCTCGATCACCCGGTCAATGCGGGGCCCATTGACCGACCCCGGACAGATCGCATTGGCGCGGATGCCAAACGGCCCCAACTCCATCGCGACCGTCTTCATCAACCCGATCACCGCCCATTTCGCCGCTGCATAGGGCGCGCGGTAGGGCACGCCATGCAGCCCCGCGGTCGAGGAAGTGAAGATCATCACCCCCTTCTTCGCAGGCTTCATCATCCGCGCGCCATGCTTGGCCGCCAGCATCGCGCCATCCAGATTGACCGACAGGCACTGATGCCAGCCCTCCAGCGGCATATCCTCGATCGCCGCCGTCGGCCCCTTGATCCCGGCATTGGCGCACAGCACATCCAGACCGCCCCAGTCACGGCCGATCTCGGCGAACAGGTCCTCCATCGCCATTTCCGAGGCCGCATCGCAATGGCTGCCGCGTATCCCCGGCGGCAGGTCGCCCAGCGGCCCGTGATCGACATCCGTCACCCAGACGCGATAGCCCGCCTCCTGAAAGGCCCGCGCCATCACAAGGCCAATGCCATTCGCCCCCGCCGTGACCAGAACCCGCTTCATGACCGCTGCCCGGTGAACCGACCCGCCGCAGCGGGCTTGGGCAGGGCCTTGTGCGCCTCGGCAATCGGCATCAGCTTGGCCAGCACTTCGGGCGCCGCCGGACAGGTCTTGCCCGCCGCCATGTCGACATGCAGGCACATCTGTTCCACCGTCGCCACCGCCACCCCGTCCCGCAGGATGCTGGTGAACAGGTGCAGCCGCTTTTCATCGGCCGCCAGAACCTGCACCGTGCCGGTCAGCCGGTCGCCCAGCTTGGCCTCACCCAGATGCATGATGTGGGTTTCGGCGGTGTAATAGCTGTGCCCGCCCTTCACATAGTCCATATCCGCCCCGATCAGGCGCAGCAGCGCGTCACAGGTTTCGGAGGCCGCAAACAGATAGCGGCTTTCGGTCATGTGGCCGTTATAGTCGATCCACCCCGGCAGAACCTGCATCTGCGCCATCTCCAGCGGAGCCGACAGATCGACCGACCCCGGTGCCAGCATCTCGGTCCGCCGACGTGCGTCATGCTCCAGCAGAACCTTGCCAGCCCCCCAGTTGCGCTCCTTCAACGCCCGCAGGAACCCGATCAGGTTGCTGTCGCGGATGCGCTCCAGCTCGCGGATCGTGTGGTGGCCCGATTGCGCATCAGACTGGCCAGCGATCAGGTCGACCAACTCGTCGTTGAATTCGGGCACGTCCATCAGCTTGGTCCAGGGCCAGGTCAGGCAGGGCCCGAACTGCGCCATGAAATGTTTCATCCCCGCCTCGCCGCCCGCGACCCGATAGGTTTCAAACAACCCCATCTGACCCCAGCGCAGGCCAAAGCCCATGCGGATCGCCTCGTCAATCTCCTCGGTCGTGGCCACGCCATCCTTGACCAGCCACAGCGCTTCCCGCCAGACCGCCTCCAGGAACCGGTCGGCGATATGGGCGTCAATCTCCTTGCGGACATGCAGGGGGAACATGCCGATTTCGCGCAAGATGGTCTTGGCGGCCTCAATCACCTTTTGGTCAGACCGGGCCGAGGGCACAACCTCCGCCAGCGGCAACAGGTAAACCGGGTTGAACGGGTGGGCGACAAAGATCACCGAAGGGTTCGCCGCCCCCTCCTGCAACTCGCTGGGTTTGAACCCACTGGTGGACGACCCAATCGGCGTGCCCAAACCGGCCGACTGCTGAATCTGCGCAAACACCCGGTGCTTCAGGTCCAACCGCTCGCTGACGGATTCCTGAATATAATCCGCCCCCTCGACCGCCTCGGTGATCGTGGCGGCAAAGCTCAGTTTCCCCTCCGCCCCCATCGGCACATCCGACAGCGCAGGCAAAGCCGCCCGCGCATTCGCCAACACCTCACCAATCTTGCGCTCCGCCTGCGGGTCCGGGTCGAACACCGTCACGTTCCAGCCGTTCAGCAGAAACCGCGCCGCCCAACCGCCGCCGATAACCCCGCCCCCAATGATCGCCGCTTTCCGTGTCATGACCCGTCCCTCATTGCTCGACCGGGGCAATTGCCCCCGGCGCATATCCGTTATCCACCAACACCTGCACGCCCGCCGCATAGGCAACAGCGTCAGGCTTGGCCTCCTTGGCCAGCACCCAGCCCACCTGCCCCAGACCCGACCCAAGCACCACCATGCTGTCATCCGCCGCCGCCCACAGCACCGCAAACTCCAGGTTGCCAAACTGCGGCAACCGCACAAAGCGCACCTGATAGAGCCCCGGCACCACCTCGACCATCACCCCCTCGATCGGCAGCACCGTGCCCGACAGACTGCCGACGCGACAGGCGATCTTGAAGGTCAACCGGCTGTCCTCGCGGGCCTCGATCGTCGTCGTCACCCCATGGCAGTCGCGCTCAAGGATGTTCGGCGTCGCCGCCACCTCAAACCAGTCCCCCACCAGCCGCGCTTTGTCGAACCCCTCCACCGCCACCATCGGCCGCGCCAGATCGCGCACCGCCTCGGCCCCCGCCGCAGCGGGCCACACGGACAACATAAGGGCGAAAAGGCGCCTCACTTCGGCAACGGTGCCCGCTTCTCCAACTTCAGCTTCGCCCGCACCTCGGCCGGGGTAATCACCCGCGCCCCAAGGTTGGAAATGATGCTGACCGCCCGCTCGACCAACTGCGCATTGGTCGCCAGCACGCCCTTGTCCAGCCACAGGTTGTCCTCCAGCCCGACCCGCACATTGCCTCCGGCCAACACGCTGGCCGCGACATAGGCCATCTGGTTGCGGCCAATCGCAAAGGCGCTCCAGTGCCAATGGCTCGGCACATTGTTCACCATCGCCAGAAAGGTGTTCAGGTCATCCGGCGCGCCCCACGGCACGCCCATGCACAGTTGCACCAGCACCGGATCGGGAATGATCCCCTCGGATGCCAACTGCTTGGCCAGCCACAAATGCCCCGTGTCAAACGCCTCGATCTCGATCCGCGTCCCCGATGCCACCATCCGCTTGGCCATGTCGCGCAACAGGCCGGGCGTGTTGACCATCACATAGTCGGCCTCGTTGAAGTTCATCGTGCCGCAGTCGAGCGTGCAAATCTCAGGCCGACATTCGACCACATGCGCCACCCGCTCGGTCGCGCCTGCCATGTCAGACCGTGCGCCCATGCGGTCCATCGCCTCGGTCCCGTCAAACAGCAGGTCGCCCCCCATCCCCGCCGTCAGGTTCAAGACGACATCCGTGCCACTGTCGCGAATCCGCTCCGTCACCTCCCGATACAAGGCCCCATCCCGCGACGGCTTGCCCGTCTCCGGATCGCGCACATGGCAATGCACCACCGCCGCCCCGGCCTTGGCCGCATCAATCGCCGATTTGGCAATCTGCTCGGGGCTGCGCGGCACATGGGGGGAACGACCTTCCGTCCCGCCCGACCCTGTCACGGCACAGGTGATGAAAACTTCGCGGTTCATGGCAAGCGGCATAGCATCCTCCAGATTTGCCGCCACCATAACGCCCTTGCCACCAAAGGCTTGACGATTTACGAAATCCTTATGGCACAAACCGCAACAATCTTTGCCCCCTCCCCCGGCCCCTTCACCCTCGCCGCCCTCGTCCTGCCGCAAGCGTCGATCCTCGAAGTCGCCTCCGTCCTCGACCCCCTCCGCTCCGCCAACCGCCACCTGGGGCATGAGGCGTTCCGCTGGCGCATCACCTCGCCCGATGGCGCAGCAGTTCCCCTGACCTGCGGCATCGAACTCCCGTCAACCGGCCCCCTCGCCACCGCCGAGGGCGCCGACGCCCTTGTCGTCATCGCAGGCTACCGCCAGTCCCAGGTCGCCACCGCCCCCCTCATCCGCGAGCTGTCCCGCATGGCCCCCCGCTTCACGGCCATCGGCGGCATCGACGCGGGCGCCTGGGTCCTCGCCCGCGCCGGCCTGCTGAACGGCCACAAGGCCACCGTGCATTGGGAGGATCTTGAGGAC
The DNA here is from genome assembly GCA_945871285.1 of Pseudorhodobacter antarcticus. GTDB lineage: Bacteria > Pseudomonadota > Alphaproteobacteria > Rhodobacterales > Rhodobacteraceae > Stagnihabitans. The sequence continues at coordinate 7,553 of CAMBWO010000013.1, forward strand.
CTCGCCGCCGCCCACCCCCAGGTCGATGTCGTCCCCGACCGCTATGTGATTGATCGCAATCGCTTTACGGCAGGTGGTGCCGCCCCCGCCGCCGACCTGATGCTGCACCTGATCCGCACCCGCCACGGCACCGCCACCGCGCTACAGGTCGCCGCCAGCTTCATCACCACGGCACGGGAAGGCTCCGAACCCCAGGTCCTGCCCCAGAAACCCGACCCCCGTCTCGACCCCCGCGTCGCCCAAACCATCGCCCGGATGGAGGCGACATTGGACGCCCCCGACCCCATCGCAACCCTGGCCGCCCGCGCCGCCCTGTCGCCCCGCCGCCTGGAAATGCTGTTCCGCCAGAACACCGGCCTGACCCCCGCCGCCTATGCGCTTGACCTGCGCCTCGCCGCCGCCCGCCGCATGGTCACCGACACGCGCCACCCGCTGGCCGAGGTCGCCTTGCGCACCGGCTTCTCCTCACCCTCAACCCTGTCGCGTGCCTTTCGCCAAAGGTTCGGTCACCCCCCCAGCACGCTGCGGTAGGGTGCGCATTCATTGCGCACCTTCCTTAATACTCGTTCGCCCCCTTGCCCGCCAAAATCTTGGGCCGCAACTTTTCGATCCGCGCCACCCGCGTCGCCGAAACCTTTGATCCGTTCAGCACAATCACATAACTCCTCTGCCGCCCCGGCGTCAGCGCGTGAAACGCCTCGGCCAGTTCGGGGTCAGCATCCATCGCCTCGACCAATTCGTCAGGCAATTGCACCTCCTGCGCCACCTTCGCGGGCACAACACCCGCCTCGGCATAGCCCTTAGCCTCGGCGATATAGGCCCGCAGGGTCGGCTCCATCGCCGCCACCTGCGCCACATCGGTGAACAGGATCGTATCCGGGTTCTGCGTATTCGGCCCCTGCCGCGACAACACACCCTCGGGGTCCTGCATCAGCGCAGCCTTGAAGAAGTTCAGCCGGAAATCCCCGCGCAGCGCCCCGATCAGCACGATGTTCCGCCCGGCATGCACGTAACAGGGATGCCCCCATTTCACATGCTCGCTTAACCCCATGTCCCGGCAAATCCGCCGCAACCCGTTCAGCCCGACGATCCAATGCCTTGTCACACAGTCCGGCGTCGCGAACTTGTCGCACCGCCCGCAACCGAGGGTGAAAAAATCCTCGATCTCGGTGATCATCGCCCGTTCAGGCATCCAGCAACCCCCGCCCCTTCAGCATCGGCTCCACCCCCGGCATCCTTCCCCGGAATTTGGTGTACAGCACATCCGCCTCCTCCGACCCGCCCGCCCCCAGCACATATTTCTCCAGCCGCGCCGCGACCTCCGGGTCAAACGGATCACCCGCCTCCTCGAACGCGGCAAAGGCATCGGCGTCCATCACTTCCGACCACATATAGCTGTAATAGCCGCTGGAATAATGATCGCCCGAAAACACATGGGCGAAATGCGGCGTGGCATGGCGCATCCGTATGGCATGGGGCATCCCCAACCCCTCCAACACCTCGGCCTGCTTCTGCATCGGGTCCGCCGGCGCATCCCCCTCGTGAAACGCAAGGTCAACCAGGGCCGAACTGACAAACTCCACCGTGGCAAAGCCCTGATCGTAGGTCCCCGCCGCCAACAGCCGCTTCAGCATATCGGCGGGCATCGGCTCCCCGGTTTCCACGTGCCGGGTGTGCTTTTCCAACACCTCCGGCACCTCCAGCCAATGCTCATACAACTGGCTCGGCAGTTCCACGAAATCCAGCGCCACATTGGTCCCGGCGATAAAGCCATAGGTCACATTCGACAGCATCTGATGCAGCGCATGGCCAAACTCATGAAACAACGTCCGCGCATCGTCATAAGACAACAGCGCCGGGTCAGCCTTGGCAAAGTTGCAAACATTCACCACCACCGGCGTCTGCACCCCGCCAAAGCGCTTTTGCGCCCTGATGTCCGAACACCACGCGCCCGACCGCTTGGACCCCCGCGCAAAGTAATCGCCGATGAACACGGCGACATGCGCGCCATTCCGCGATACTTCCCAAGCCCGCGCATCCGGGTGATACAGCGGCACCTCCAGCGGCCTGAACTCCAACCCGAACAGCCGGGTTGCACAGTCAAACATCGCCCCCAACATCGCCTCCAGACTGAGGTATGGCTTCAACACCGCCTCATCCAGATCATGCTCGGCGCGGCGGCGCTTCTCCGAATAATACCGCCAATCCCAGGCCTCCAACGGCCCGGCAATCACATCCGCCCGCAGCATCGCCTCCAGCACCGCAGCATCGCCCAAGGCGCGGCGCTTGGCAGGCTCCCAGACCCGCATCAACAACCCGCGCACGGCTTCCGGTGTCTTGGCCATCTCCGGCTCCAGCCTATATTCGGCGAAACTGCCATACCCCAGCAACTTCGCCCGTTCCTCACGCAGCGCCAAAATCTCCGCAGCAATCCCCCGGTTGTCCGTCGCCCCACCATTGGCCCCCCGCGCCACCCAGGCCTCATAGGCCCGCTGCCGCAGCGCCCGCTTGGGCGAAAACTGCAAGAACGGCACAATCAACGACCGGCTCAACGTCACCACCGGCCCCAAGCCCTTCTCCACCCCCGCCGCCACGGCCGAGGCGACCACAAACTCCGGCAACCCCTCCATGTCAGCGCGCGCCAACTCCATGAACCACTCCCGCTCATCCGCCAACAGGTTCTGGCTGAACTTCGTCCCCAAGACTGCCAGCCGAGATTTCACCTCCGTCAACCGCGCTGCCTCCGCCCCCTGCAACTGCGCGCCCGACCGCACGAACATCCGCCGATACAATTCCAACACTCGCGCCTGCTCGGGCTCCAGCGCCAAAGCCTCTCGCCCCTGCCACAACGCCACGATCTTGCCGAACAACGCCGCATTGTTGGTGATTTCCGAGGAATAGGCACTCAACACCGGCGCCAACTCACTCTGCAACGCCTCCCGCGCCGGCGTGCTGTCCGCGCCGACCAGGTTGTAAAACACCCCCGCCACCCGCGTCAGCGCCACCTCCGACAACTCCAACGCCTCGATCACATTGGCAAATGTCGGCGCCTCGTCCGACACCGCAATTGCCGCCACATTCGCCCGCGCTTGCGTCAGCGCCGCATCAAAGGCCGGACGGAAATCCGCGTCCACAATTGCCCCGAACGGCGGCAACGCAAACGCCCCACCCCACTCCGCCATCAACTGATTGCCCATCCTCGCACCTTTCATATTGGCAGAAATATCCCCGCCGGAGGCTACTTCTCTTTGTCCCGCATCCGCGCTTCCAGCCGCCGCAGCACCAGCGACAACGATATGGTCATCGTCAGATACACCAGCGCCACCACATTATACGTCTCGAAATACCGAAAATTCCCCGCCGCCGTCACCTTGCCCAGCTGCGTGATGTCCGACACCCCCAGAACCGACACCAAGGATGAGTCCTTCACCATCGCCACGAAATCATTCCCCAACGGCGGCAAAATCGTCCGAAACGCCTGCGGAAAGACAATATGCCGAAACCGCTGCCAGCCCGACAGCCCCAGCGCCATCCCCGCCTCGATCTGCCCCTTGTCCACCGCCACCAACCCGGCTCGGAACACCTCGGCCAAGAATGCCGAATAGGCGATCGTCAGCGCAATCACGGCCCGCGCAATCAGCGGAAAATCGCGGGTCTTCCATGGCTCGGCGCCCACAAACCCCAACACCCAGTTCACCGCAATCACCAAGGCCGGCGCCGCTGCAAAGGCGACATACAGCAGCAGCACGATGATCGGCACCCCGCGCACCACCTCGACATACAGCCTTGCCACCTGCCGCAACACCTGCCAGCGCGACAACCCCGCCAGCGCCAGCCCCAACCCCATCACGCAGGCCGAGCTATAGGCGATCACCGTCACCGCCACCGTGATCCATATGCCGCGGGCGAGCATCGCCAGAACATCCGAATAGATCTGGTTCGCCCAGACCAGATAAAACAGCCAAAGGCCGATCCCGACCAACAGGACGAGCCACCATGGAAAATCGTCTTTGGCGTCTTTTTGCATGAAACCGGCCCCGGCTCAGCCGGGGCCCAGGACCTTACGAGCCCATCTTGTAGTCCAGGAACCACTTCTTGTTCAGCGCGTCCAGCGTGCCATCGGCCTTCAGCGCCGCAATCCCGGCATTCATCGGGGCGACCAGATCCGACCCCTTGGGAAAGATGAACCCGAAATCCTCGGTCCCCAACTTCTCGCCCACGATCTTCAAACCGCCGCCCGAGGCTTCGACATAGCCAGCACCCGCCGTGCCATCGGTCAGCACCAGATCGACATCGCCCGCCTTCAACGCCTCGACCGTCGCGCCGAACGTCTCGAACAGCTTGATCCGCGGGTTCGCCTCGTCACCGTCCAGCACCTCATAAACGCCCACATAGAACGGCGTCGTGCCCGGCTGAGCGGCCATCAACAGCGCCGGATCAGCGGCAAAACTGGCCTTGTCAGCGAACCGCGCCTCATCGCCGCGCACCATCATCACCATCTGGCTGGTCATGTAACTGTCGGAAAAGTCTACCTTTTCGCGACGGTCATCGCGGATCGTGATCCCGGTCATGCCCAAATCGAACTGACCCTCCGACACAGCGGGGATCATCGCATCCCAGGAAATATTCTCATATTTCACCGTGAAATTCATCCGCTTGGCCAGTTCGGCCACCGCGTCATATTCCCAACCAACCGCCGCCCCGGCACTGTCCAGAAACTGCAACGGCGGATAGGCGTTTTCCGTCACGATCACGATTTCACGGCCCGCCAGATCCGGCAGATCCTGGGCGATAACGGCGGTCCCGGCGATCATGGCCAGACCGGCAACAGCAGCAGCAATCTTCATTCAGTGAACTCCCCAATGGTCACGAAGCGATGACGTGACTATGGATCAAGCTCCGCCCCAAGGGCAAGAGCCGTAGGGTGGATGCGCCCCCACCGCCCCCTCAAAACTCGAAATCGCCCGCCGCGATCTGTGCCGTGACCGTGGTGTTGATCCACAACCCCTCCACAATCAGCCACGCTCCCGACTTGCCCACATCGGCCCAACCGACCCCCATCGCCGTCAGGTCGATCTTGTCCTCGCCCCGCGTAAAGTCGGTGATATACATCGTCGAGGCGCCATCCGCCGGGGTGAACACGAACCGGTCCGCCCCGGTGCCGCCGCTAAAGGTGTCCTTTACCGACCCGGTGCCGCCGCCAAACAGCACATCGTCGCCGTCGTCGCCGAACAGACTGTCCCAGCCCCCGCCACCCTCCAGCGTGTCGCCCTGCGCGCCGCCATACAGCGTGTCATTGCCATTCTCGCCGCGCAGCACGTCGCTGCCACCATCGCCATACATCACCTGATTGCCCCAGGCCCCCGCCCCACCCGTCAGCGTGTCCGCGCCAGCCCCGCCGCGCATCTGGTCCTCCGACCCGCGCCCATCCAGCAAATCACGCCCCGCGCCGCCAAACAGTGCGTCGGCATTGCTGCCCCCCATCAGGCTATCACGCCCGGCCCCGCCATACAGGCTGTCGCTGCCGTTTGCCCAACCGACCGCCGCCGAAAACCCATAGAGCGCATCGTTCCCGCCAGCGCCATACAGACCGTCATTGCCGACATTGCCCCAGATATGGTCATCGCCCTCACCGCCGCGCAACGTGTCATCCGCCTGCCGCCCCAGCAGGCTGTCCGCCCCGCCCGCCCCCTCCAGCAGGTTGCGTCCCGCCACGCCCAGAATGCTGTCGCCCCGGCTCGACCCCGTCACCGACAAGACACCCGCCGCAAAGCCCAACACCCAGCCCGCCGTGGCCGAAGCCGCGCCATATTGCGCCCGCATCGCCGCCACATCCAGCGTGCCCAGATCGTCGGTATAGGGCCAGGAACTCTGATAGGTCATCACCGTATGCCACTGGTCATCCAGCGCATCGTCCAGCGTGACATTGCCCTCCCACGGATGCTGCAAGCCCATCGCATGGCCCAATTCATGCAAGATGGTCTGAAATCCGAAACTGCCCTCGTCATAATTGCCAGTGTTGTCAATCACCAGCTCGCCCGCGCCGGTGTGATGCTCGGTCGAATAGGCCGTATTCGCCCATCCGCCCCACGATGACCCCGAGGTGTTCATGGCATTGATCATCCCCTCACCACTGCCAACCTCGACAAACCTGATCCCCGCCGCCTGTTCATACAGCGCCAGCGCATCGCGGAAATTGGCCCGCTGCGCCGTGGTCAGGCTGGTATAGCCGTCATGGGAATAAGAGCTGCCCGCCTCCCACTCTGCCAAATCGGCGCCCACGACAAAGGAATAGGTCACAATCACCGGCGTGCCCGCCGCCGTCATGGCGTTCCAGGCAATGTTGGGCTGGCCGTCGGCCGTGTAAAGAATGGCGGTGTAATCCGTGGCAACGGTCATGCCCAAATCCCCTCTGCGGCGTCCCCCAGCGCCATTCTGGCGGTGAATTCTGTCGCTCTTGGGGCAAATTCACGGCCATTCCGGCCCTTTGGGCAGGTTTCAGTGCCCATTTCCGTCTGGGTTTAAACCTTTCCACCGGGTTAATGAAAAAGATCAAGCCATTGATCTTAAACGATCTTACGACGTGTCCACGCGTGGACACAGCGCAGGGCAGATCCGATGCGCTGCCCCCGGTCACGCCATCCGGTCCAACCCGGCGCCGGGCTGCGTGATCAACGCCATCCCTCCGTCGCCATGCTTGATCCCGACCGTGCCCGCCCCGATGCCGGTGAACGTCACCGACCCCTCGCCCATCCGGACCGTCATGCTGTCCTGCCCGAACTCGACCGTGTATCCCGCGACATCCTCGGCAATCTGCAACACCACCTGCGCCCCGGCGGCCACATTGACCGTGTCGCGGCCATCCCCCGCACCATAGACCAGCGAAATCGCCCCGGAGGCGGCGTTGATCGTGTCATCCCCAGCCCCCCCGGCCACCGCCAGAACCGAGGCCGTCCGGACCGAGATCACATCATTCCCGGCCCCGCCATCGACATCCGCATAAGCCCGCGCCGCCGCCCCGACCGAGGCCGACACCGCACCATTCGTGGCCCCCACAGGCTCTGCCGCCACGGCAAACCACGCCGCCGCATTGCTGACCCCCGCCACGCCGACCGATGCCTCGACAGCAATCGCATCGTCGCCCTCGCCGCCCGTGACACCCGTCACCACCGCCGCCTTGATCGCAATCGCGTCATTCCCGGCCCCGGCATCCACATCCCGCACCACCCGCCCGCGCAGGGCCAGCGCATCGTCCCCGTCGCCGGTCGAGATGTCGCGGATCAGATAGGCCGCCACCGACAGCGCATCATTGCCCGCCACCACTGGCGCCGCCGTCACCACCGGCCCGGCAGATCCGCTGGTGTCAATCTGCGAGGTCGGCTCCGGCAGCACCGGCACCGCCTCCGCCGCGACCGGAACCGGAACCGGGACGGAGGTTGGAATGGGGGCGGCATCGACCACAGGGTCCGGCACCGGCGCCGCCGCAACCGGCGGCACGAGAGCAGGGTCCACCACAGGGGGCGCAACCGGCCCGGCCCTGTCGGTGTGGATGCCCGACACCACTCCGCCGACAATCGTCAGCGAATCCGACCCGGCACCCGAGTAAACCCCGTTGATCGTGGCGCCCGACAGGCGGACCTGATCATCCCCGGCACTGGTCGTGACATCGCTGATCGACTGCGCCTGAATGACCAGCTTATCGCCCGGCGTGCCCGCACCCGACGCGCCCGCCACCGCCACCGCGCCCCGCCCGCCCAGCACGATGGCTGCATAGCTGGCCCCGTGCGCGTCAGGGTTCTGTTCGGTGAGCCGCTGCAACATCGCCGCCAGCTTTTGCAACCGCCCCTCCATCCGGGACTCGTCACTGCGCTCGGGTCCGCGAACCCGGCCGTGGTCGTGGACATGGTGATGACGGCGGCCATGATTCCCCAAAACCGAGGCGCCCGGCCCCCGCGCTTCGGCCTGCTCGGCACCGTCCTTGCCCGCAGGGCGTAACAAGGCCAGCGCATTAGTCTGAAAAGAACTGCCAATCTGCATGATAATGCTCCGATTTGCCCCGACCCGATCATCAATCTGCCACAGAACCTTGCAGCCTTTCTTGACGGCCAAGCCGAAACTGCGAACGATTTTCTTCAGTTCCTGCGCGCCGCTGCACAGGTGGCGGTCCGTTTCACACAATTGCACCAAGGGGCGCCAAGGCGCATCACTTCAGCATCGACCCAGAAGGAGGCCACGATGCCCAGACTTCCCACCTATTTCATCTCTCATGGCGGCGGACCCTGGCCCTGGCTGCCGAACATGCGCCAGATGCTCGCCAGCCTCGAGGTGTCGCTGGCCCGGATGCCCGCCGAAATCGGCACAACGCCGCGCGCGATCTGCATGGTGTCGGGCCACTGGGAAGAACCCGATTTCGCCGTGATGTCCTCACCCAATCCCGGCATGGTCTATGATTACGGCGGCTTCCCGCCCGAAACCTACCAGATCGTCTACCCCGCCCCCGGTGCCCCCGAAATCGCCCAGCGCACCGCCGAACTCATTGCCGCCGCTGGCCTGCCCACGCATCTCGACCCCAAACAGGGCTTTGACCACGGCACCTTTGCGCCGGCCTATGTGATGTATCCCAAGGCCGATGTGCCGATCTACCAAGTGTCCTTGCAACACGGCTACTCCCCGGCAACCCATTTCGCGCTTGGCCGCGCCCTTGCCCCCCTGCGCGATGAAGGTGTGCTGATCGTTGGCTCGGGCCTGTCCTACCACAACCTGCGCCTGTTTGGTCCCGGCGCCAAAGTGCCGTCCAAGGCCTTCGACGACTGGCTGGCCGTCACCATGGGCAAGACCGGGGCAGCCCGGACCGATGCCCTGCTGGCATGGGAATCCACCCCTTACGCCCGCACCTGCCACGCCCAGGAAGACCACCTCGTCCCCCTCTTCGCCGCCTTGGGCGCGGCCGAAGATGAACCGGCCACCATGGTCTATCACGACGAAAACGTGTTCGGCGGCGTGACAGCGTCAAGCTACCGAATCGGTTAGACCAAGATGGGCAAACCGCCTTTCCCATTCGGGAAAGCCGAACTGCCCATCCTACAAGTCAGCCCATCTTGCCGGATGGCCCCCTTGTAGGATGGGCGGTTCGATGGTTGAGGGACGAAACCAGCGGTTCGCCCATCTTCCTCGGGTCTGTTGCGGCAGGGCTACCGGTCAGGAGGCAAGCTGAACATGGATATCATGCCGTTCCACCCGGCAGCCCTGAAACCGCAACTTGGCAATCGACAGACCCCAAGCCAGCGCCAGAGGCAGCTCCACCTACATCTTGCCGAACCGAGAAGCGGCCTGCGTCCACCGCCACCGGCCGAACGAGGTTTGCGCCCGATCCAACCGCCGGCGCAGCGTCAGCCAGACCGTCGGACACTCCCAACCACATTCAATGCCTCGACTGCGAAACAGCTCAGCAGGGAGCGACCTGGGCCCCGCATGGATGAAATCGCGGCGCAAAGGGCCAACCCCGGCATCGCCGACATCAAACCCCCGTTCAGAGCCTGACCCGACGGGTCCGGCGGCACGGGTTTTGTGTGGCCCGATCCACGCCAACAGGCGCACCTCGCGCCGCAACCGCGTCTGGGGCCGCCGCATGGCGCGGACGCTTGACCACCATCCCGCCAATCTGAACCGCCACCAATCCCAGCCCACTGCCAGCGGCGTGACGGGCAGCGCTCTCACCCGCAAATCTCGCAGTCCTCGCGCGGCTTGATCCCGATCACCCGCACTTCGGCGTATAGCGCGTCGTATATCATCAGCCGGCTCTTCAGCCCCTCGCCCGCGCCGGTGATATGCTTGACCGCCTCCATCGCCATCATCGACCCTATCACCCCGGGCAGGGGGGAGGCGACCCCCGCCTCGGCGCAGGTCGGCACCATGCCGGGGGCAGGGCGGTGGGGGAAAATGCACTGGTAACAGGGGGTGCCATGGGCAGGGTCATACAGGCTGATCTGCCCCTCCCACTGGGTGATCGCCGCCGAAATCAACGGCTTGCCCGCCTTGACCGCCAACTGGTTCACCAGATAGCGCGTGTCGAAATTGTCCGACCCATCCAGGATCAGGTCATAGTCGTCCAGGATCGCTGCCGTCTCGGCGGTCAGCCGCCGCTGATAGGGGCGCACCTGCACAAAGGGGTTCAGCGCCAGCATCGCATCGCGGGCCGATTGCACCTTTGGCGTGCCAATGCGCAGGTCTGTATGGATAACCTGTCGTTGCAGGTTCGATGCGTCCACCGTGTCATCATCCACGACGCCAATCGTGCCCACCCCGGCCGCCGCCAGATACAACAAACTGGGCGACCCCAACCCCCCCGCGCCAATCACCAACACGCGGGCATTCTTCAGCGCCTTCTGCCCCGGCCCGCCAATCTCGCGCAGCATGATGTGGCGGGCATAGCGTTCCAACTCGGCCGGCTGGAATAGGGGCTTGGGGGCGTCGGGCACTGTGACACGGCGCTTTAACCTCTGCAGGACAAGGATATAGCCCAAACCCAGGCCTGCGATGACCGTCACAAGGACCCAGACTCGCGCATCGTCGGATGACAAATCCCCGGGCACCCGCAGCACGAAAAACGCCAGCCCCCACACAAGGGCCAGCAAGATCCAACGCTCGCGCCGGGGCCGGTCAAAGACCCCGCCCAAGACCCACAACGCCCCGCACAGGAAAACAACCCAGATCATCCGCGCCCCGTGGAGCCAAAGCCCCCCTCTCCCCGTGCGGTTTCATCCAGACTGTCCACCACCTGAAACCCGGCCTGCACCACGGGGGCGATGATGGCCTGCGCAATCCGGTCGCCGTGGTGGATGGTATAGGGTTCCGCCCCCAGATTGATCAGCGCCACGCCCAAGGGCCCGCGGTAATCGCTGTCAATGGTGCCGGGTGTGTTGGGAAGGCTGATGCCATGCTTCAGGGCAAGGCCGGACCGTGGCCGTATCTGCATCTCATACCCCATTGGAATCGCGACACGAATTCCGGTGGGAATGACCGCCCGGCGCATCGGGTCCAGCGTGAACCCGGTCGCCCGATCCTCGGGCCGCAGGTTGGCACGCAGGTCGGCACCCGCCGCCCCCGCCGTTTCATATTGAGGCAAGGGCAGGGCGCGGTCGGCCCCCTCGTCCCACATCACGCGCACCACCGGATCAGCCATGCGCCAACACCTCTGCCATCCGCGCCGCCAACCGCCGCGCCACCTCGTCCTTGGCCATGCGCGGCCAGACCTCGGCCCCCGCGTCGGTGATCAGGGTCACGGCGTTCTCGGTCCCCCCCATGATCCCGGTGGCAGGGGACACATCATTCGCCACGATCCAGTCGCAGCCCTTGCGCAGCCGTTTCGCCATGGCATGGGCCACCACATCTTCCGTCTCGGCGGCAAAACCCACAACCAGAGCAGGCCGCCCCACCGCATGGGACACCGTCGCCAGAATGTCAGGGTTTTCCGCAAATTGCAGGGCGGGTGCCTGACCTGACCCGTCCTTTTTCATCTTCTGCCCGGACGCATTTGCGACCCGCCAATCCGCCACCGCCGCCGCGAACACCGCCGCATCGGCAGGCAAGGCCGCCTGCACCGCCGCCAGCATCTGCGCCGCCGTCTCGACCCGCACCACCGCCACACCCTCAGGCGGCGGCACCGTCGCGGGACCTGTCACAAACGTCACCTTCGCCCCCAGATCCCGCAACGCCACCGCAATCGCCGTGCCCTGCGCGCCTGACGACCGGTTGGCGATAAACCGAACCGGATCAATCGGTTCCTGCGTCGGCCCGGATGTCACCAACACATGCCGCCCTTGCAACGGCCCCGTCGCCAAAGCGGCACTGATGCTGGCAAAAATCGCTTCCGGCTCGGCCAGACGGCCCGGCCCAAACTCGCCACAGGCCATCTCGCCTTCATCCGGCCCGACAAACCGCACCCCATCGGTTCGCAACTGCGCCAGGTTTCGCTGCGTCGCCGGGTGGTCCCACATCCGCACATTCATGGCAGGCGCCACCAGAACCGGCGTATCCGTGGCCAGCAATAGCGTGGACGCCAGATCATCCGCCCGCCCCCCCGCCATCTTGGCCATCAGGTCCGCCGTCGCCGGGGCCACCACGATCAGGTCAGCCACGCGGCTGAGCTGAATATGGCCCATTTCGGCCTCATCGGTCAGGTCAAACAGATTGCTGTAGACCTTCTCTCCCGCCAGGGCCGACACCGACAACGGCGTCACGAACTGCGCCCCGGCGGCCGTCAGAACCGGGGTGACCGCCACACCAGCCCCCCGCAACAGCCTGATCAACAACAAGGATTTATAGGCAGCGATCCCGCCGCCAATGATCAGCAGCACGCGTTTTCCTGCCAGCATCGGCATACTCCCAGCCCCAACCACGACGGCCAAGCCTAGGGTCAGCGCCCGACGAACTCAAGTCCCGCTGTCAGCCGACAAACTGTGCGAAATTGGCGCCCTCGGCCTCCAGCGTGCGGCGCAGCTTGGTATAGGCCGCTGCCTCCAACTGCCGGATACGCTCTTTGGACAGCTGCAACTCTTGCCCCAGCGATTCCAGCGTCCGCGGCTCCTCGGCCAGTTGCCGTGCCCGCACGATCAGCCGCTCCCGATCGTTCAGCACGCCCAAGGCCCGGTTCAACCTGTCGCTCAGCGCGTGGGCGTCATGCTTGGTCTCGAACAACTCTGCCGCCTGCGCGCCGTCATCTTCCAGCACGTCAATCCACTCGCGGCCATCCTCATCCGCTGCCTGCGTGGCGTTCAAGGACGCGTCCGACCCCGCCAGCCGCCCCTCCATCATCGCCACTTCGGCCACTGACACACCCAGCTCCGCCGCCACAGCCACCCGCAAATCGGCGCCTTCCAGCGTCTGACCACTGGCAGCCGCCTCACGCCGCAACTTGGCCTCGACCCGGCGCAGATTGAAAAACAACGACTTTTGCGCCGTCGTCGACCCGGTGCGCACCAAAGACCAATTCCGCATCACATAGTCCTGCAACTGCGCCTTGATCCACCACACCGCATAGGTCGAAAACCGGAACCCCCGGTCAGGGTCAAACTTTTCTGCCGCCTTCATCAGGCCAATCGCCGCCTCTTGCGTCAAGTCGCTCATCGGGGCGCCATAGCGGCGATATTTCGCCGCCATTGAGATCGCCAGCCGCATATAGGCCGTCACCAACCGATGCAGCGCCGCCTTGTCACCGCTGTCGCGCCATGCCCGCGCCAGACCGGCCTCGGTCACCGCATCCAGAAGTTCGGCCTTGCGCGCTTGGCGAGGCAGGATTTGATCGCTATATCCATCAAGTGCCATAAGACCCTCCGAGCCTTCGGGTCTTGCCTGACCCTTTCCCGATATACGCAAGAAAACCATGACCGGATCACCGCAACACCAACCCAAGTTACCTGCCCTGTCGCTAATTCTGGGCGGCGCACGTTCCGGCAAATCCCGGCTGGCCGAGGGCTTGGTGACCGGCACAGGCCTGCCCCGCCACTACATCGCCACGGCCGAGGCGTGGGATGACGAAATGCGCGACCGCATCGCCCAGCATCAGGCCGACCGTGGGGCCGATTGGACAACTTGGTCCGAACCGCGCGACGTTGTGGGCGTTCTGGCGCAGATCCCGCCCGGTCAGGTGGTGCTGCTGGACTGCGCAACCCTCTGGTTGACCAACGAAATCCTGGCCGATGCCGATATTTCCGCCCGCGTGGCCACCCTTCTGACCGCCCTATCGGCCTGCGCCTCGCCGGTTGTCGTGGTGTCGAACGAGGTCGGCTGGGGCATTGTCCCCGACAACGCCCTTGCCCGTGCCTTTCGCGACCATCAGGGCCGCCTGAACCAGCAGATCGCGGCTGAGGCCGGGCTAGTGGTGGCTGTCATGGCCGGTCTGCCCCTAGTGCTGAAGGGCGCGTTGCCGCAGGGTTGACCCATCACACCCCGTGATCTGATCACGCACAATTCATCGGTTTGAAACCCCCGCGGCCTGACTTAGGCTGCGGTGCAAAGGAGAAACGTCATGACCTATGATCTTGTGATCGGTGATCGCGCCTATTCATCTTGGTCGCTGCGCGGCTGGCTGCTGTTTGATGCCTTTGGCATCCCGGTGAAAACCCACCTTGCCCGGCTCTATTCCGACGAACTCCCCAACCTGCTGCGCGCCTACCCCCCGGCCAGGACCGCCCCCACCCTGCGCACCCCCGAGGGCGACATCGTCCCCGAAACCATCGCGATTGCGGAAGAACTGGCGACCCGCCATCCCGACGCGGGCATCTGGCCAAAGGGTCCCCGCGCCCGCCCAGTCGCGCGGGTTCTTGCGGCGGAAATGCACGCGGGCTTCACCGCCCTGCGCAGCCATTGCCCGATGAACCTGCGCGTCAGCTACACTGACTGCGCCGCTCCGGCCGAGGTGCTGGCCGACCTGCGCCGCCTTGAACTGATCTGGGCCTGGGCCCGCGCCCAAACCGGCTCCAAGGTCTGGCTCTGCGGCGATTATTCCGCCGCCGACGCCTTTTTCGCCCCCGTCGCTGCCCGCATCGCCGGCTACAACCTGCCCGTCAGTGCCACTGCCATGGCCTACGTCCAGGCTCACCTCGCCCATCCCTCTTTCCGCCGCTGGCGCGCCATGGGCATGGTGGACGGTGCGGATCAAGAGTTTTACCGCCGCGATTACCCCTGCCGCCCCTGGCCCGGCCCAACCCCCTTGGCGGCCACAGCAACCGAGGGCACCCAGGCCGAAAACACCGCTTGCCCCTATTCCGGCAAACCCGTGACCCATACCCTGCAAATCGGCACCCGCCGTTTCGGGTTTTGCAATGCCTTTTGCCGCGACAAAACCGTGGCCGACCCGGAAGCCTGGCCCGAGTTCATGGCCATTCACACTTCGTAAACCTTTTACCCTGTATCCGTTAACCAAGGTAAACAGGAGTTGGGGATGGTCGCACTGGCCTACACGGTCGCCTTCGACGGGATCGAGGCGCGCTTGGTCGAGGTGCAATGCGCCATCTCCTCCGGCCTGCCCAACTTTTCCGTCGTGGGCCTGCCCGACAAGGCGGTGTCCGAGGCCAAGGAACGCGTCCGCGCCGCCCTGTCCGCCATGGCCATCGCCCTGCCCTCCAAACGCATCACCGTTAACCTTTCCCCCGCCGACATGCCCAAAGAGGGATCGCATTTCGACCTGCCCATCGCGATTGCTGTTCTGGCGGCGCTAGAGATCATCCCGAAAGAGGAGGTCGAAACCACCATCGCCCTGGGCGAGTTGTCCCTCGATGGCCGCCTGATCGCCGTGATCGGCGCCCTGCCCTCCGCCATGACCGCCGCCGAACACGGCTTTTCCCTGATGTGCCCCAAGTCCTGCGGGGCCGAGGCCGCCTGGGTCGGTGCAACCCCTGTCCTTGCCGCCAATTCTCTGGCCGAAGTGGTCCGCCACTTCACCGGCCAGCAACCACTGCTGCCCGCCGAGGCGGGCGAGGTCGTCTCACCGCCCTTCCAGCGCGACCTGCGCGATGTGAAGGGTCAGGAACGCGCCAAACGGGCGCTGGAAATCGCCGCCGCTGGCCGCCACCACATGCTGATGGTCGGCTCCCCCGGCTCCGGCAAATCCATGCTTGCCGCTCGCCTGCCTGGTATCCTGCCACCGCTGTCCGCTGTGGAAGCCCTTGAAACCTCGATGATCCACTCCCTTGCCGGGCTTTTGTCGGAAGGCGGCATCTCCCGCACAAGGCCCTTCCGCGAACCCCACCACACCGCCTCGATGGCCGCCATCGTGGGCGGTGGCAAAGGCGCCAAACCGGGCGAGGTGAGCCTCGCCCATAACGGCGTCCTCTTCATGGACGAGTTTCCCGAATTCCCGCGCGCCGTGCTGGAAACCCTGCGCCAACCCATTGAAACCGGAGACATCGTCGTCGCCCGCGCCAATGCCCATGTCCGCTATCCCTGCCGTTTCCTGCTGATTGCCGCCGCCAACCCCTGCAAATGCGGCTACATGACCGACCCCGCCCGAGCCTGCGCCCGTGTGCCGATCTGTGGCGAGGATTACCTGAGCCGCATCTCCGGCCCCCTGATGGACCGCTTCGACCTACGGATCGAGGTGCCCCCCGTGGCCTATACCGACCTTGACCTGCCCGCCACCGGCGAACCCTCGACCACTATCGCCGCCCGCGTTCAGGCTGCGCGTGCGGTGCAAGAGGCGCGCTTCAAAGGCCATCCCAACATGCGCGTCAATGCCGATGCCGAAGGCGCCATGCTGGACGACATCGCCACCCCCGACAGCGAAAGCCGGGATCTGTTGTCCAAGGTCGCCGAACGCTTTGGCCTGACAGCCCGCGGCTATCACCGCGTTCTGCGCGTGGCCCGCACCATCGCCGATCTGGACAAATCCCCCACGGTCCGCCGCCCCCATGTGGCCGAGGCGGTCAGCTACCGCCTTGCCGTGCCGACAAAGCACTGATCCGCAAGCGGGCCACAAAATCCCGCACCTCCAGCAGGGCCAGCCGCGCCTCGGGCAAATAGCCGTCCAGCATCTGCCAGACATGCGGACAATCGGGCCAGACCGCCAGCGTCACCTCACCACCGGCCTGCCGCAAGACCTCCGCAATGCGGCGACTGTCATCCAGCAGGATCTCGACACTGCCCACCTGCAGCAAAACCGGCGGAGGGTGGTCGAAATGCGCATACAGCGGCGAAATCCGCGGATCGCGCGCGTCCATGGCGCCCAACACCATCTGTACCAGATCCGGCATCCGCCGCACCGGCAACAAAGGGTCGCGCCCCTCGTTCGCGGCCAGACTGTCCCCCGTCATCGCAAGATCAGTCCAGGGCGAAAACGCAAACAACCCCGCCGGAGCCAGCCCCCGGGCGCACAGATCCGCCAACAGCGCCAAAGCCAACCCGCCGCCCGCGCTGTCCCCACTCAGGATGATTCGTTTGGGTGGGTAGCCCTTTGCCAGGATTTCCGCATGGGCAGCCTTTGCATCCTCCAACGCCGCCGGGGCCGGATGCTCGGGCGCCAGCCGATAGTCGACCGACGCAACCTGTAGCCCGGTCAACGCGGCAATCCGCCCGGCCAGTCCAAGATGGGTCACCGGGCTGCCCGTGATATAGCCGCCACCATGCAAATACAGGATCACCCAATCCGCATTGCGCCGTCTGACAGAAATCCAGTGCAACGGCACAGGGCCCCGGTCGACCAGATGCAAGACATCGGGCGGCACCCGCAGAAACCGCGCCATCAGCCGGAACCCCCGCCGCGCTTTGCCGGGGTCAGAGCTCGTCGCCAGAACCGGCTGCACCAGCCACCGCATCACCTGCGTGAACAGGCGCAGCGCCAGACTCATGCCGATCGTGCAGCGCGCTTGGCCTCGATGACCTGCCAGATCCGCTCGGCGGTGTTCGTACCATCAAACCGCTCCAGCTCCTGAATGCCGGTGGGCGAGGTGACGTTGATCTCGGTCAGATAATCGCCAATCACGTCAATACCGACAAATATCTGGCCCTTTTCCTTCAATGTGGGCCCAATGGCGGCGCAAATCTCCAGATCCCGTGCCGTCAGGCCAATCTTTTCCGGCCTCCCGCCGACATGCATGTTGGACCGCGTCTCCCCGGTCTGCGGCACCCGATTGATTGCCCCCACCGGCTCGCCATCCACCAGAATGATCCGCTTGTCCCCTTTGGACACATCGGGCAAAAACTTCTGGACGATCAAAGGCTCACGGTTGATCGCAGTGAACATCTCGAACAGGCTCGACAGGTTGCGATCGTTCGGCTCCAGCCGAAACACCCCCGCCCCCCCATTGCCATAGAGCGGTTTGAGGATGATATCGTCATGTTTGGCCTTGAAGGCCCGAATCGTCGTAAGATCCCGCGCAATCGCCGTCGGCGGAATCAAATCCGGAAACTGCAACACCAACAGCTTTTCCGGGCAATTGCGCACCCAGAACGGATCATTCACCACAAGGGTCGCGGGATGGATCATGTCCAAAAGATGGGTCGTCGTGATGTACCCCATGTCGAACGGCGGGTCTTGCCGCAGCCAGACGACATCATACTCCGCCAAATCCACCTCAACCTCGGGGCCATAGGTGACATGATCGCCAAGCTCGCGCCGCAGCTCGATCGGAAACCCCCGCGCTACCACCCGCCCCTCGACGAAGGCCAATTTGTCCGGTGTATAGAAAAACAAGGAATGCCCGCGCGCCTGAGCCTCTACGGCTATGCGGAACGTGCTGTCGGCATCGATGTTTACAGACCCGATCGGGTCCATTTGCAAGGCGACTTTCAAGGACATGGGGCTACTCCTGCGCTTCCCCGACCTAGATGACCCAGCTTCGCGCCAGTTGCAATTGATCAGGCGGCAAAGGCATTCTGCACGATCTCGATTCTGCCAACCGAATCCACCAAAGCCACATCGAACCGCGCAAGGCTGTTTTGACCATGCGGCTCCGACCCCAGGAACTCCGCCGCCGTCTGGTAGATCCGCTGCATCTGGCGCGGCGAAAGATGGCTCGCCGCCTCGGCATGGGACTTGCTTTTCTTGACCTCGATGAAGACCAGCCAGTCGCCATCGCGGGCAATCACGTCAATCTCGCCGGCTTCACCCCGCCAACGTCGCGCCACAACCTGCAACCCGGAAGTCAGGTACAGATTGGCGACACTTTCTTCGGCACAGCGCCCGGCATGATACGATACCGATCCGGTCATTTTGTTCCCTCCAGCTTCAATGCAATTTGATAGGCATCGCGCCGCGACATCCCGAATTCCTCGGCCACCATGGCCGCTGCTTCCTTCATGGAATGGTCCCGCAATGCCACCTTCAACGCGTCCTCAACATCCTCCGCCGTCGCAACGGCCACGACACCCCGATCGACAACGATCACCACTTCGCCCTTGACCTCGCGGTCATGAAACTGGTCCGCCAGTTCGCCCAAACTGCCGCGGGTGATCTCTTCGAACTTCTTGGTCAGTTCGCGGCACACAGCCGCAGACCTGTCCGCCCCAAGACAATCCCGCATATCCTGCAAGCTTGCCTCAACTCTATGCGGTGATTCGTAAAATATCAGTGAAGACGCCATCGTCTTAACCTCCCTCAGCACGGTCTTTCGCGCCGCGCTGCGGTTGGGCAGGAACCCCATGAAGGTAAATCGATCTGACGGGATGCCCGACACGGTCAGCGCACACAGCACCGCCGACGCCCCCGGCGCGGCCAGAACCGGCAGCCCTTCGGCAATGGCCGCCCGCGC
This sequence comes from Pseudorhodobacter antarcticus, assembly GCA_945871285.1. Classification (GTDB taxonomy): domain Bacteria; phylum Pseudomonadota; class Alphaproteobacteria; order Rhodobacterales; family Rhodobacteraceae; genus Stagnihabitans. The sequence goes on from CAMBWO010000013.1 coordinate 26,797, forward strand.
CAGTTGGTATCCGGGGTCGGCGACCAGCGGCGTACCTGCTTCCGAGGCATAGGCGACCGACTTGCCCTCTTTCAGCGCGGCAATCAGCCGGGGCCGCGCCGCCGTGCCATTATGGTCGTGATAGGCGATCATCGGACGGTTGTTCAGCGGCACACCGTGGATCTCCATCAGGTGGCGCAGCGTGCGGGTGTCCTCGGCCGCCAGCACGTCCGCCGCCGCCAGAATGTCCAACGCCCGCAGCGTGATGTCGCGCGCCGCGCCGATCGGGGTCGACACCAGATGCAGCCCCGCCGCGATGCGCAGCCCCTCCGGCGTGCCTTTGCCCATAGCCATGCTGTCACGTCTCCTGCAAAGTTTACTTCCCGGGCCGATGTGCTAAACGTCGCAACCAGCCTTATCGGTGTATCCAGGGAGTATATGATGTTTCCCGTTTTGTCCCGCGTGCGTGTGTTCGCAGTCCAAACCGTCCTTCTGGTCTTCGCACTCGTGCTTTCGGCCTGTGATTCGGGGGTGGGCCCTGCCGCATCCGGCCCGGCCACGGGCAACGGCTCGGTCATCCCTGTCGCCTTGCTGGTTCCGGGCGGTTCTTCGGATGCCAATGACAACTTCATCGCCACAAGCCTGGAAAACGCGGCCCGCATGGCGATCGCCGATCTGGGCGGTGTGCAGATTGATCTGCGAGTCTACAACACGCAAGGCTCGCCCGAAACGGCCGCTGCGATGGCAAGCCAGGCCGTGGATGAGGGCGCAGCGATCATCCTGGGCCCGTTCTTCGCGCTTGAGGCGAATGCCGCCGGGGTTGCCGTTGCGTCGCGCGGGGTGAACGTCCTCAGCTTCTCGAACAACCCCGATGTCGCTGGGGGCAATGTGTTCATCCTTGGCCAAACCTTTGATTCGACAGCACGTCGTCTGGCGGGATACGCTGTCAAGCGCGGTGTGGACCGGGTGATGATCGTGCACGATCCCGATCCGGCCGGTCAGATCGGCAAGGATGCCATCCAGCGCGCCGTCACCGGCGCCGGTGGCACGGTTGCGGCGGTGGGGACCTATGAATTTTCGCAAAACGGCATCATCGCGGCGATTCCGGGCCTTGCCGCTTCGGCCAAATCCAGCGGTGCCACGGCGCTGTTCCTGACGGCCGACAACGCGGGGGCCTTGCCGCTCCTCAGCCAGCTTTTGATGGAAAACGGCGTCAACCCGGCCTCGACCCAGTTCATCGGCTTGGCCCGCTGGGATATTCCGCCTGCGACGCTGGCCCTGCCCGGTGTCCAAGGCGCCTGGTTCGCCCTGCCTGACCCCGGCACCAACAGTCAGTTCCAGGCCCGCTATGCCGGCGCCTATGGCGAGGCGCCGCCGATCTATGCGGGTCTGGCCTATGACGGGATCGCCGCCATCGGTGCCATCGCCAAGAGCGGCGGCGGCAGCACCCTGTCGGCCACCGCACTGACCCAGACCGCGGGCTTCGTCGGCGTCGGCGGCATCTTCCGCCTGCGTCCCGATGGCACGACCGACCGGGGGCTGGCTGTTGCGCAGATCCAAAACAGCACGCTTGTCATCGTGGAACCCGCACCCAACAATTTTGGCGGTGTCGGCTTCTGAACGGGCGCGGGACCTGTCCCGCGCCCCAGACCTGAACCGGCTGGATCTGGGCAGCGATGCCTTGATCCGGTCTGCAGAAACCTCCCTCGGCGTGCCGGATCTGCACGACCGGATCTCTGCCGTTTTTGCCGCCAACACCGACCCCCGCACGGCCCGCACCGAGGCGGCCCGTTTGCTGCATGACGCCCGCGTTGCGGCCAATCTGGTGCTGGAAAAGTCGTTTGCCGCCGCCCCCCTGAACGCCCTGCACCTGATACGCGCCCAGGCCGACCTGACCGACGGTCTGGTCCGTGCCGCCCTCGACATCGCCTACCGCCTGCATCCCCTGCCCAACCCGACTGAGGCCGAGCGCATCGCCGTTCTGGCCGTTGGCGGCTTTGGCCGCGCCGAAATGGCCCCGCATTCCGATGTGGACCTGTTGTTCCTGTTCCCCTGGAAAATCACTCCCTGGGCCGAGAACATCATCGAAAGCCTGCTGTACGTCCTGTGGGACCTGAAGCTCAAGGTCGGCCACTCCAGCCGCACCGTCAAGGATTGCATCCGCCTCGGCCGCGAGGATTTCACGATCCGCACCGCCCTTCTGGAACACCGCTACATCGCCGGCGACCCCGCCCTCGCCCGCGAACTCGACACCCGCCTGTGGTCGGACCTCTTCCGCAACACTGGCCCCGAATTCATCGAGGCCAAGCTCAAGGAACGCGAGGCGCGCCACAAACGCCAGGGCGGCAAACGCTATGTCCTGGAACCGAACGTGAAAGAGGCCAAGGGCGGCCTGCGCGACCTGCAAACCCTGTACTGGATCGGCAAATACCTGCACCGCGTCACCACCTCCGCCGGGCTGGTCGGCGCAGGCCTCTTGTCGGCCGAGGAGCACGGCATTTTTGAACGCGCCGAAAACTTCCTCTGGGCCGCCCGCTGTCACATGCACTACATCACCGGCCGCGCCACCGATCAGCTGACCTTCGACCTTCAGGTCGAGGTGGCCGCCCGCATGGGCTATGCCGACAGTTCCGGTCGCCGCGCCGTTGAACACTTCATGCAAGACTATTTCCGCTACGCCACCCGCGTCGGCGAGTTGACCCGCGTTTTCCTGACCGAGCTTGAGGCCCGCCATGTGAAACCCGAGGCCCGCCTTGCCGGTTTCTTTCAGCGCAGCCGCGTCAAGCCCGGCTTCAAACTGGTGCAGGGCCGTCTGGACGCCGCCGACCCCGCCAAATTCCTGGAAAACCCCCTGAACCTGCTGGCGGTGTTCGAAGAGGCGCTCCGCTCGGGCTATCTCCTCCACCCCAACGTCATGCGCCTGATTGCCGCCAACCTGCACCTGATCGACGACCGCCTGCGCGACAACCCCGAGGCGGCGCGGGTCTTTCTGGACCTGATGCTGAAACACGGAAACCCCGAACGCGCGCTGCGCCGGATGAACGAACTGGGCGTCCTGTCCGCCTTCATCCCCGACTTTGAAAACATCGTCGCGATGATGCAGTTCAACGTCTATCACCACTATACCGTCGATGAGCACATCATCCAGTGCATCTCGATCCTGGCCCAGATCGAACGGGGCGAACTGGTCGAGGAGTTGCCCGTGGTGTCGGGCATCCTCAAGGCCGGGGTCAACCGCAAGGTCATCTATGTCGCACTCCTTCTGCATGACATCGGCAAGGGCCGTCCCGAGGATCATTCCATCATCGGCGCCCAGATCGCCCGCCGCATCTGCCCCCGCCTTGGCCTGACGCAGGACGAAACCGAAACCGTCGAATGGCTGGTGCGCTATCACCTTTTGATGTCCGACATGGCCCAGAAACGCGACGTGGGCGACCCGCGCACCGTGCGCGACTTTGCCAAGGCGGTGGAAACCCGCAAACGGCTGGACTTGCTCACGGTGCTGACCGTCTGCGACATTCGGGGCGTCGGCCCCGGCACTTGGAACAACTGGAAGGCCATGCTGCTGCGGCAGCTCTATCGCCAGACCTCCGACGCGCTGGAAGGCGGCCTTGAAACCTTCAGCCGCGAACGGGCGGTCGAGGAAAGCCGCGCCGCCCTGCGCGCCCGCATCGCCGACTGGCCTGCGCAGGATCAGGACCGCGAGGTTGCCCGCCATTACGACCCCTATTGGCAGGGCCTCAGCACCGACACGCAGGAAACCTTTGCCCGCCTGCTGCGCGGGCTCAAAGATGACGAAATCCGCATCGACCTGCAGCCCGAACCGCACCGCGACGCCACCCGCGCCGCCTTTGCCCTGGCCGACCATCCCGGCATCTTTTCCCGTCTGGCCGGGGCCTTGGCCCTTGTTGGCGCTAATGTCGTCGATGCCCGCACCTACACGTCCAAAGATGGCTACGCGACCGCCGTGTTCTGGGTGCAAGACAGCGAAGGCCACCCCTATGACGTCGACAAACTGCCCCGCCTGCGCGGCATGATCGACAAGACCCTCAAGGGCGAGGTGCTGCCCCGCACCGCCCTGGCCGACCGCGACCGCGTGAAAAAGCGCGAACGCGAATTCCGCTTCCCGACCCACATCACCTTCGACAACGAAGGCTCCGAAATTTACACCATCATCGAGGTTGACACCCGCGACCGCCCCGGCCTGCTGTTCGACCTGACCCGCACCCTCGCCGCCGCCAACATCTACATCGCCTCCGCCGTGATCGCGACATATGGCGCGCAGGTGGTCGACGCCTTTTATGTCAAGGACATGTTCGGCCTGAAACTGCACGCCGGGCACCGGCAGGAAAGCCTGGAAAAGAAACTGCGCCAGGCCATTGTTGACGGGGCGGCGCGGGCGCAGGGCTAGGGTAGGCCAGCGGCGATACCGGTGCCAAACACGTCCATGGTCGAGACCCGAAATGTAGCCGCGCGACACTTCACCCACCAACCGAACGGGGCATCATTAGCCTGTCGGAGGGCGCCCGACCTCTAGGCCGGTTGCTTGACCGTGATGCACAAG
>CAMBWO010000014.1 GCA_945871285.1 Pseudorhodobacter antarcticus
GCCCACAAGGTCGCCCTCGCCATCGCCAACTCCCCCCTCGTGAAAACCGCCGTTGCGGGCCAGGACCCCAACTGGGGCCGCATCGTCGCCGCCATCGGCAAATCCGGCGCGCAGGCCGACCGCGACCGCCTGACCATCCGCTTTGGCGACATCACCGTGGCCCGTGACGGCTGGCGCGACCCCGACTACCGCGAAGAAGACGGCGCCGCCTACATGCTGAACCCCGAACTCGTCATCGGCGTCGACATGGGACTTGGCACCTCCAGCCGCTCGGTCTGGACCTGCGACCTCACCGCCCGCTACATCGAAATCAACGCCGATTATCGCTCTTGATTTTCATATTGGCCCAAATATCCCACGGGGGCCCGGGGGTGTGAAACCCCCGGACATTTCACCATGAAAACCTTGCTTGTCTCCGCCGTCGCCCTCATCGACCCCGAGGGCCGCATCCTGCTCGCCCAACGCCCCCCCGGCAAATCCCTGGCAGGCCTGTGGGAGTTTCCGGGTGGCAAGGTCGAACCCGGTGAAACCCCCGAACAAGCCCTGATCCGCGAACTGCAAGAAGAGCTGGGCATCGACACCCAGGTGTCCTGCCTTGCCCCCCTGACCTTCGCCAGCCACAGCTACCCCGATTTCCACCTGCTGATGCCCCTCTTCGCCTGCCGCCGCTGGCAGGGCATCCCCAGCCCACGCGAAGGCCAAACCCTCGCCTGGGTCCGCCCCGACCGGTTGCGCGACTACCCCATGCCCCCCGCTGACCTGCCCCTCATCCCCATCCTGCGCGACTGGCTGTAAACGCAAAAGGCCCGGGGTTTCCCCCGGGCCTCCAGCCAAATTCCAACCCGATCAGGCCAGCGTGCGCTGAATCTCTTCCCGCTCGAAAATCTCGATCACGTCATCCTTGCGGATATCTTCATACCGCTCGAACGCCATCCCGCATTCCTGACCCGAGATCACTTCCTTGACCTCGTCCTTGAAGCGTTTCAACGTCTTCAGCGTGCCCTCATGGATCACCACGTTATCCCGCAGCAACCGCACCCCGGCCGACCGGCGCGCAATGCCCTCGGTCACCAGACAACCCGCAACCTGACCCACACCCGACACCTTGAACACCTCAAGGATCCGCGCATAGCCAATGAACGTCTCGCGCACTTCCGCCTTCAGCAGACCCGACGCCGCCGCCTTGATGTCATCCACCAGGTCATAAATGACCGAGTAATAGCGGATCTCGACACCCTTTTGCGTCGCACTCGCCCGCGCCGTCGCATTGGCGCGCACGTTGAACCCGATGATCGGCGCGCCCGAGGCTTCGGCCAGACCCACATCCGTGTCGGTGATCGCACCAACCCCGGAATGCAACACCCGCACCCGCACCTCTGCGTTGCCAACCTTCTCCAGCGCCTGCACGATCGCCTCGGCCGAGCCTTGAACGTCCGCCTTGATCAGCACCGGCAGCTCCGCCACCGACTGGTCCGCCTTGGCCTTGGCCATCAGCTGTTCCAGCGTGGTTGCGGCGCCCACGGCAGCCCGCTTGTCCTTGGTGGTCTTGCTGCGATAGTCCGCAATCTCGCGGGCCTGCGCCTCGGTTTCCACCACGTTCAGCGTGTCACCGGCCTGCGGTGTGCCCGACAGACCCAACACCTCGACCGGAACCGACGGACCGGCCTCGGTCACAGTCTCGCCCTTGTCGTTGACCAGCGCGCGAACCTTGCCCCACTGCTCGCCGACGACAAAGATGTCGCCCTTGCGCAGCGTGCCGTTGCTGACCAGAACCGTCGCAATCGGACCCCGGCCCACATCCAGCTTGGCCTCGATCACCGCCCCCACGGCCGCCCGATTCGGGTTGGCGCGCAGTTCCAGAATCTCGGCCTGAAGGGCAATCGCCTCCAGCAGCTTGTCCAGACCGATGCCCGTCTTGGCCGAAACCTCAACGTCCTGCACATCGCCCGACATCGCCTCGACGACGATGTCATGCTGCAACAGACCGGTCCGCACCTTGTTCGGGTCGGCTTCGTATTTGTCGATCTTGTTGATCGCCACAATGATCGGCACCTTGGCCGCCTTGGCATGGGCAATCGCCTCAATCGTCTGCGGCATCACGGCATCATCTGCCGCAACCACCAGCACCACGATGTCCGTCACCTGAGCGCCACGCGAGCGCATCGAGGTAAAGGCCGCATGGCCCGGCGTGTCCAGGAAGGTCAGAACCGCGCCGGTATCCGTCTTCACCTGATAGGCGCCGATGTGCTGCGTGATCCCGCCCGCCTCGCCCGACACCACATTGGCGTGGCGAATGGCGTCCAGCAAACTGGTCTTGCCGTGGTCGACGTGGCCCATGATCGTGACGATCGGAGGGCGCACGATGCGGTTTTCGTCAGCGTCCACAACGGTGTCGATGACCTGTTCCACGTCCGAATCCGACACGCGCACAGCGCGGTGGCCGAATTCTTCGATGACCAGTTCCGCCGTATCGGCGTCAATGGCCTGGTTCATCGTGACCATCATGCCCATTTTCATCAGGCTCTTGACCACATCGGCGGCGCGTTCCGCCATCCGGTTGGCCAGTTCACTGATGACAATCGTTTCCGGCAGCTGCACATCGCGCACCTGCTTTTCGGGCTTCAGACCCAGACCCATCGCCTTGGCGCGGGCCTTTTCCTGCTTGCGCTTCATCGCGGCCAGCGAACGGGTCCGCCCGCCTTCACCGGCCAGCGCATCGTTCAGCGTCAACTTGCCAGCGCGGCGCGCATCGTCGGGCTTGGCCTTGTTGGCAGCGCGCTCGCGGTCCTCGCGCTCACGGTCGGTCTTGCGCGGGCTCAGGCCGGGCTTGGCGCCGGCCGGACCGCGCGAGTCGGTCTCGGGCGTGTTGCTGGGCTTGGGCGCTGTCGAACGCGGAGCAGGGGTCGCGGCTGCCTTCTTGGCATCCTCTTCGCGCTGCTGGCGAATCTCGGCTTCCTTGCGGGCGCGGTCGGCCTCGTCGGCCTTGGCCTTGGCGGCGGCCGCGGCCTCTTTTTCTTCGCGGTCCTTGGCGTCAATCTCTTCGCGACGCCGGGCGCGGTCTTCCTCGCGCTGACGGTCCTCTTCGGCGCGGCGGGCATTGTCCTCGACTTCGCGGGACTTGTGCGCCTTCAAGGCCGCCAGACGGCGTTCCAATTCAACATCGGAAATCCCCGCCGGCCGCCTGGACGGATCGCCCAGACGTGGCTGGGCGGCGCCTGCCGCAGCACCACCTGCCGCAGGGGCACCCGGCTTGGTATGCACCACGTTCAGCTTGCGCTTGACCTCGACCACGACACTTTTGGTCCGGCCGTGGCTGAAGCTTTGCTTCACCTGACCGGAACGGGGTGCGCCACCACCCAAGCCGAGGGGTTTCTTGCCGTCAGTATCGTTCATGCGTCCTACGTATCCTTCAAGGCGGTCTCGCCGCCATCCTGCTGGCCAGATTGCGCGCGCAATCCCGTCAACCTTGCCGCTTCCTCTACAACACGCGTCGTGAGTCCACCAGCCGCAAGCGCGGCGTGTATCGCACGTTCGCGCCCGAATGCCAAACCCAATTCCGCAGCCGTCAAACATCCGATGTAACGGCCGTTTTCCGACGGCATCCGCAGCTTTGTCTTACCACGTTCCGACCCGTCAGACGACTGCAACAAAACGACAGCCTTGCCATTTTGCAACCAGTCCTTGACCTTTTCGTAACCCATCACCGCCGAATTGGCCTTGCGCGTCAGCGAGATCATTTCGATCACCCGCCGCAGCACGAACGCCTCGACCAGGTCGGGCAGATCGGCGGGCACCGTCACCGCCTGCTTGGCTGCCCTTGCGAACAAACCCTTCTTGGCGGCCTTCTCGATCATCGCCCGGTCGGCGGTCACATAAAACCCCCGGCCGGGCAACTTGTTCATCACATCGGCCACAACCTGGCCCTCCGGCCCCACGCAAAAGCGGATCAGACCCGCCTTGGGTTGAACCTCCCCGGACACAATGCACTTGCGTTCGGGGTCTTCCTCTTCGTTGATACGGCCGCCGCGTGTCACGCGCTGAACCCGAGGTCTGCGATCAGACCTCGGCCTCCTGTTCTTCTTCGCCAGCGGCCAGCTCGGTCGGATCGACCCAGCCCAACATCACCCGCGCCGTCATGACCAGCGTCTGCGCCTCCTCCAGGCTCACGTCAAACTTCTCCAGCACGCCCTCATCCTTGTGCCGCGCCCCTTTGACCGTGGTCCAGCCACCGGCCAGCTCCCAGTCGGCACAGGTCGCGAAATCTTCCAGCGTCTTGATGCCGTCATTCGCCAGCGCCTCAATCATCTGCGGCGTCAGGCCCTCGAACTCGATCAGGCTGTCCTCGACACCCAGCGCACGGGCATTTTCCAACGCCTTGGCATTGGCCGCCTCCAGGTAATCCCTTGCACGGGCTTGCAATTCCCCTGCCGTCGCCTCGTCGAACCCGTCAATCGACAGCAGTTCTTCGGTGTCGACATAGGCGACTTCTTCCAGGTTCGTGAACCCTTCCGACACCAGCAACTGCGCCATCATCTCGTCAATATCCAGCGTGTCGATGAACAGCTTGGTGCGTTCCGCGAACTCCGCCTGACGACGGGCCGATTCGTCGGTCTCCGTCATGATGTCGATGTCCAGCGCCGTCAGCTGGCTGGCCAGACGCACGTTCTGACCGCGACGGCCAATCGCCAGCGACAACTGCTCGTCCGGGACCACCACGATGATCTTGCCGTTCTCCTCGTCGATCACAACCTTGGACACTTCAGCCGGCTGCAACGCGTTCACCAGGAACGTCGCCTGATCCTGATTCCACGGAATGATGTCGATCTTCTCGCCCTGCAATTCGTTCACCACAGCCTGCACACGGCTGCCGCGCATACCGACGCAGGCACCGACCGGATCGATCGAGTTATCATAGCTGATGACGGCAATCTTGGCCCGCGAACCGGGGTCACGCGCCACAGCCTTGATCTCGATGATGCCGTCATAAATCTCGGGCACTTCCATCTTGAACAACTCAGCCATGAACTGCGGGTCGGTCCGCGACAGGAAGACCTGCGGCCCCCGCGCTTCGCGGCGCACATCCTTGATATAGGCGCGGATACGGTCGTTCGGGCGATACGATTCGCGGCCGATCTTTTCGTTCCGGCGCAGAATCGCCTCGCCCCGACCGATGTCGACGATGATGTTGCCGTATTCCTCGCGCTTGACCTGACCGTTGATGATCGTGCCCTTGCGGTCCTTGAACTCTTCATACTGACGGTCACGCTCGGCTTCACGGACCTTTTGCAGAATCACCTGCTTGGCCGATTGCGCCGCGATTCGCCCCAGATCGACGGGCGGAACCTCGTCAATGATCTCATCCCCAACCTTGGGGTCCTTCAGGTAACTCGCCGCCTGCTTGACCGTCACCTGCGCATGGTGATTCTCGACCAACTCATCCTCGACAACCGTGCGCACGCGGGCAAAGGTCGCCCGGCCGGTCTTGCGGTCGATGTTCACCCGGATGTCCATTTCCGCGCCGTAACGCGACTTGGCCGCACGGGCCAAGCTGTCCTCCATCGCCTGGATCACCAGATCCGGGTCGATCATCTTTTCCCGCGCCACCGCCTCGGCGGTCTGCAAAAGCTCAAGCTGGTTGGCCGAAGTGATTGCCATGGTATGTTCCCCGCCCAGTATGTGGGCTTCTAGTGTTTGATTGGTTCGGCAGCGTCGTCTTCGTCGCTGTCCGAGGTTTGAACTTCGTCGAACTGGCTTTCATCAAAGGCCACACTGGCCTTTTTCTGCCGCAGCATTTCGGTAATCAACTCATCGGTCAGGATCAGCTTGGCATCGGCCAGCCACTCGAACTGCAACCCGATCACGACAGGCGCACCCGCCTCCTCGATCTGGATCAGCACTTCGTCGCCCTCGACCCCGCCAAGGGTGCCCTTGAACCGGCGGCGTCCGTCGACCAGTTCGGTCGTCTCGATCCGCGCCTCCCAACCCTTCCAGGTCTCGAAATCCTTCAAACGGGTCAGCGGGCGGTCAATGCCGGGGCTCGACACCTCAAGGATATAGTTCTCCTCGACCGGGTCCTCGACATCCAGCACCGCCGACACGGCAATCGAAATCTCGCCGCAGTCATCCACCTCGATGCCACCCTCGGGACGCTCGGCCATGATCTGCAAGGTGCGGGTATTGCCGCCCATCAGCCGGATACGCACCAGTTCAAACCCCATGCCTTCGATGACAGGGGTAACAATCTCGGCCAGACGGCGGTCGATGGCGGATTTGGCGATCAGATCAGACAAGGGATAACCTCAAAATGAAAAACGGGCCCACAGGCCCGCCGTGCGTCTCGGTAGCTTCAGGTTTGGACCCTGAAACATCTGTTACCCCCATATAGGCCAGAACCCCCCATCCCGCAAGGCCCTAGAACCGTTCCGCCCGCAGCACCTGGGTATCGGTGATCGACACCACCCCGATGTGCCGCTCGACCACCCGGAACGCCGCCTCCAGCAGCGCATCCAGCCGTTCAGGCCGGATCAGGCAGATCACCGCCACCATGCCGGCCCGGCCCACCTGCCCCTCGCGGCTCCACTGCCCCGACCGGCCCGACCCGCCCAGCACCGGCAGCACGGTAAACCCCGTCACCCCCGCCGCCTGCAACGCATCGGTCAACCGCCCCTCCATCGGGGCCTCGATGATAATCTCCACACGTTTGGCCGAATGGGTCAGCATGTCATCCTCCGATGGCTTGGGCCACCGCCACATAGGCCGGTATCCCGAATGTCAGGTTGAACGGAAAGGTGATCCCCAGCGCCAGCGTCAACGACACCGACGGGTTCGCCTCGGGCAGCGCCACCCGCATGGCCGCCGGCACCGCAATATAACTGGCCGACGCGGCCAGCGTCATCATCAGCGCCGTGCCCCCCGGCGACAATCCCACCAGCAGCGCCACCGCCAACCCCGCCGCAGCCCCCACCACCGGCATCACCACGCCAAAGGCCACCACCCCCACCCCAAGGCCACCCCGCGACGCGCGTAACCCCCGCCCCGCCACCAACCCCATGTCCAGCAGGAACAGACACAAAATCCCCTGAAACGCCGTCACGACCATCGGCTCGATCCGCGCCATCCCGGCATCGCCCGTCACCGCCCCAATCACGAATGACCCGATCAGCAACACGATGGACCCATTCAGCAAGATCTCATGCCACAGCCGCGCATCCATCCGCACCCCGGCCCCCGACCGCGCCACCAACCACAGCGCCGACACGATCGCCGGGGCCTCCATCGCCGCCGCAACCGCCACCATGAACCCCTCGGACGCAATGCCCTGCGACGCCAACACCGATGTCGCCGTGACAAATGTCACGATGGAAATCGATCCGTAATGCGCCGCCACCGCCGCCGCATCCACCACCGACAGGCCCGTCATCCCCCGCAACAGCCCAAAGGCGGCAAAGGGCAGCAGGAATGACAACGCCACCCCCCCGGCCATCGCCGTCAGCAGATGCGCGTCCACCCCGTGGCCTGCAACGGCAACACCGCCCTTGAAGCCAATCGCGAACAGCAAATACAGCGACATCATCTTCGCCGCCGCCTCGGGCACCGACAGTTCCGACCGCGCCAATGCCGCCGCCAACCCCAGCACAAAGCTCAGGATCATCGGCGTCAGCAGGTTCTGCCCCGCCAAACTCAGAATATCGCCCATCTGCCCCCCCGGTTTTGCCCAATCTAGGGCATAAACGCCGAAATAAAACCCTTCACCCCACGAAAACCCCACACCCCCTTTCGGATCGCATCCCTCAAGGATAAGCCTGCGCCAAACACACAGTCAGGCAATCCCATGGCCGCATCCCCCCTCCCCGGCAACCCGATCAAGGGCGTGACCCTCGTCACCCTGTCCGTGATGCTGTTCGCCATGGCCGATGTGCTGACCAAACACCTGACCATGCTTTATGCCGTGCCTTTGGTCATCGCCCTGCGCTATCTGGTCAATCTGCTCATGCTGCTGGGCGCGCTTGGCCCCAAACAGGGCCGCGCCCTGTTTGCCACCCAGCGCACCGGGCTGGTCGTCCTGCGCGGCTGCTGTCTGGCCGTCGCCTCGCTGACCATGGGCATCGCGCTGCGCTACATGCCGGTCGGGGAAACCGTCGCCATCATCTACATCGCGCCCATTCTGGTGATGATTCTGGCCGCAACCTTCCTTGGCGAAAAGGTCAGCGTGGCGGGCTGGATCGGCGCGGCCCTCGGGTTCTTGGGCGTTTTGCTGATCATGCGCCCCAGCGCAGGGCTCGATCCCATCGGCGTGACCTTCGCGCTGATCAACGCCGTCTTCGCCTCGGGCTATCACCTTCTGACCCGCGTCCTGTCGCGGACAGAAACCACGGTCGCCCTGCTGGTCAACACCGCCATGGTCGGCACCGTCGCCTTTGGCACGATCTTGCTGTTCACCGGCCTTGGCCCCCTGCCCACCGGCTGGGACTGGGCCTTCTTGCTGGGCCTTGGCGGCCTGGCCACCGTGGGACACTTCATGTTCACCGCCGCCTACCGCGAGGCACCGGCCTCGCTGCTGGCCCCGGTCAACTATATGCACCTGGTCTGGGCCGGCATCCTGGGCTGGATCGTGTTCGACCACGCCCCCGACGGGATCAGCATGTTCGGCATGGGTCTGGTCGCCGTGGCCGGCATCGCCGTCGCCCTGCGCGCCAGCATGACGAAACCTCAACCAGCCGAAATTACATAAAGCTTTCTGACCCGCGAAATCACCCGCCATTCCCCCCGCCAACCCAGCGGCAGGTTGATGGCATCGCCCGCCCCCAACCGCTGCCTGCGCCCATCCGCATGGGTCATTTCGACCTCACCGGAAATGAAATGGCAAAACTCGGAACTGGCGCTGCGGTCCGCCGTGAACCGCCCCTCGGTGCATTCCCAAACCCCGATCTCCGTGCGCCCATCCGCCGTGGTCGACAGCGTCACCGACGCCTCGACCTGACCGCCTTCGATGCTGGTGGGTTTGGGTGTGAAGGGGCCCAGGTCCATCGTGGCAAGGTCGGCAAAGCAGGCAAGGTCAATCATTCCGGGCACACTCCATAGGTTTAAATCAGGTTAATGAAAAACGGCATCCCATTGATGTTGCTGTATTTTCATAAATGTCCACGCGTGGACACATCCCGCAACCCATCCATGACAGCCACCAGCGCCTCCGATATCCCCGGCTCCGACAGGGCATGACCGGCCAGCGGAACCAGCCGCAAATCCGCCTTGTCCCACCCCTCCACCAGCCGCCAGGCCGAGATTGGCGGGCAGATCATATCCAGCCGCCCCTGCACGACCGAGGCGGGGATATGCTCGATCCGGTGCCTCTCCCGCAGAATCCAGCCATCCCCCTCCAGAAACCCGCCGTTCTGAAAGTAATGATTCTCCAGCCGCGCAAAGGCCCGCGCATAATCGGACGGCCCCTCCCCCATCGGCCCGTCACTCGAAACCGAGGCCAGCGCGTTCTCCCAGTTCGACCACACCCGCCCCATCCGGCTTTCTTCCCCCAGATTGCCGCTGAACAGACGGCGGTGATAAGCCCCGATCAGATCGCCCCGCTCACCCTCGGGGATGGGGGCCACGAACTGCTGCCACAGGTCCGGAAAGAACCCCCCCGCCCCGCCACCGTAAAACCAGTCCAACTCGGATTGCGTCATCAGAAAAACCCCGCGCAGCACCAGATGCCGCACATGGGCCGGATGGGAAATCGCATACACCAGCGCCAGCGTCGCCCCCCAGGACCCGCCAAACAGGATGAACCTGTCGATGCCGAAGGCCCCGCGGATCAACTCGATATCCGCCACCAGATCCCAGGTCGTGTTCGCCTCGACCATCGCATGCGGCCGGGACCGGCCACAGCCCCGCTGGTCAAACAGGATCACCCGATACACCGCCGGATCAAAATACCGCCGCATCGCCGGACTGCACCCACCCCCCGGCCCGCCATGCAGCACCAGAACGGGCACCCCCGCCGGGTTGCCACATTGCTCGACATAGATGCGGTGCCCATGCCCAACATCCAGCATCCGCTGGTCGAAAGGCTCGACCGGCGGGTAAAGATATTCAACTGCGCGTTTTGGGCCTGATCTGTGATCCATTCACCCTATATACCGCAGCAATCGCCGACTGACCCTGAAATCGAAGGATACCCGTCCATGCAAACCACCATTGACCCCGCCGAAGTCGCCAAATTCGAAGCGATGGCCGCCGAATGGTGGAACCCCAATGGCAAGTTCCGACCCCTGCATCTGATGAACCCCTGCCGGCTGGATTACATCACCACCCAGATTTCCGCCGAATACGGCCGCGACCTGAAACAGGCCAAACCTTTCGCCGGCCTGCGTATCCTCGACATCGGCTGCGGCGGCGGCCTGCTGTCAGAACCCATGGCGCGTCTGGGCGCCACCGTCGTCGGCGCCGATGCCGCCCCCCGCAACATCCCGGTCGCGCAGGTTCACGCGGCGTCCCAAGGCCTGACCATCGACTACCGCCACACCACCGCCGAGGATATGGCGGCGGCGGGCGAACAGTTCGACGTCGTCCTGAACATGGAGGTGGTCGAACATGTGTCCGACCCCCAGGCCTATCTGACCGCCTGCCGGACCCTGTTGAAACCGGGCGGCGTCATGATCTGCTCGACCCTGAACCGCAACGCCAAAAGCTTCCTGATGGCGATCATCGGGGCCGAATGGGTGATGCGGTGGCTGCCCAAGGGCACGCATGACTGGGCCAAGTTCATCACCCCGCAGGAACTGTATGCCCTCATCGAAAAGGCGGGTCTGGACCCGGTGGATCGCAAGGGCATGGTGTTCAACCCGGTCAACTGGGGCTGGTCTTTGTCCGCCCGCGACCTGTCATGCAATTATGTCACGACCAGCCTGCGCCGGGCGTGACATGACGGCACCTAGGCCAGACTGATCTGGTCGATCGTGGCCAGCTCGTCGGGCGTGAACGACAGGTTGCGGATCGCCCCCACGCAATCGCTTACCTGTTCGGGCCTGGACGCGCCGATCAGGGCCGAGGTGATGCCCCCCTCGCGCAAGACCCAGGCCAGGGCCATCTGCGCCAGCGTCTGGCGCCGCCCCTCCGCCATCTCGTTCAGCGCCCGCACCATGGCGATCTTGGTGTCCGAAATTGCATCGGGTTTCAAACTCTTGCCCTGCGAGGCGCGGCTGCCTGCGGGGATGCCCCGCAGATATTTGTTCGTCAGAACCCCCTGCGCCAGCGGCAAAAAGGCAATCGACCCGATGCCCAAATCGCGCAGCGTGTCCTTCAACCCGTCCCGTTCGACCCAGCGTTCCAAGATGTTGTAACTGGGCTGATGGATGATCATCGGCGTGCCAAGGTCGCGCAGGATCGCCGCCGCCCGCCGCGTCTGTTCACTGTTATAGGTCGTGACCCCGGCATAAAGCGCCCGGCCTGACCGCACGATGTAATCCAGCGCGCCCATGGTCTCCTCCAGCGGCGTGTCGGGGTCGAAGCGGTGGGAATAGAAGATGTCGAAATAATCCAGCCCCGTCCGCTTCAGGCTCTGGTCACAGGACGCCACCATGTATTTCCGGCTGCCCCATTCGCCATAGGGACCATTCCACATGTTATAACCGGCCTTGGACGAGATGATCAGTTCATCCCGAAAGTCGCGGAAATCGCTGCGCATGATTTCGCCAAAGGCCACCTCGGCCGAACCGGGTGGCGGGCCATAGTTGTTGGCGATGTCGAAATGCGTGATGCCGGCGTCAAAGGCGGTTTGCACAATGGCGCGTTTGGTCTGGTTCGGCGTGTCCTCGCCGAAATTGTGCCACAGGCCCAAGGAAATGGCGGGCAGTTTCAGACCCGACGCGCCAAGGCGGTTATGGATCATGCTGTCATAGCGGGTATCGGCGGGATGATAGGTCATGGCGGCCCCTTGCTGCAATATCGGGCCACTTTTCCACTTAACCGGGCCAAGTGCCAGTGTGTTCACATTTTCGCCTGATATAGGTTGGCGACATTGCCCTTTCTTTCGCGTTAGGGAATAGTTTGCAGACCCGCGCATCAGGAACATGAATGGCCCGCCTTCCCAACCGCAAGCTGCTGGTCGCGGCATCGCTGAGCCTGACCCTTACCAGCTTTGGCGGGGCGGCATTGGAACAGCTGGATTTTGTTGTCACCGGCAACACCGCACTGGAAAAAGACCTGCGGGCGGCGTCGGGGCTGCTGGCTGCACAAAACAGCAAACAGACCGATGCGCTGGATCTGTTTGCCGATGCCCGTGCCGAATATGGCCGCCTGATCGGCGCCCTTTACGCCAAAGGTCACTACGGCCCCGAGATTCACGTGATGATCGACGGGCGCGAGGCGGCGGAAATTGCACCGCTGGATGCCCCGGCCGCGATTGGCCGCATCGTGGTGACGGTCAACCCCGGCCCGCGGTTCCGCTTTTCCCGCGCACAGGTCGCCCCCTTGGCGGCCCGCACCGACCTGCCGACCGGCTTTGCCAAGGGCGAGGTGGCGGAAAGCCAGGTCATCAAGGATGCCGTTCTGGCCGGAGTGGAGGGCTGGCGCAGTTTTGGCCATGCCAAGACCCGCGTTGCGGCCCAGGACCTGACCGCCGACCACCGCACCCAAACCCTCAGCGCCGCCATTCAGCTGGACCCCGGCCCGCGCCTGCGCTTTGGCCCGCTGGACGTGAACGGCGCGGTGCGCATGCGCGAGGACAGGGTGCGCGCCATTGCGGGCCTGCCGGAGGGCGAAACGTTCAGCCCGGCCGAGGCGGCCCGTGCCGCTGAGCGCCTGCGCCGGACGGGTGTGTTCAGTTCCGTGACCCTGACCGAGGACGAGGCGATCACGCCGCCCGACCTGTTGGGATTCACCGCCACCCTGATCGAGGCGCGCCTGCGCCGCTATACCTTTGGCGCCGAAATCGCCGGCTATGACGGGGTGTTGCTGACCGGCGGCTGGCTGCACCGCAACCTGTTTGGCGGGGGCGAGCGGTTTGAGGTGACGGGCGAGATTGCCGGAATTGGCGGGCAAACGGGGGGGGCGGATTATACGCTGGGTTTCACTCTGGACCGCCCGGCCACGCCCTGGCCCGACACCGAACTGAATCTGGGCGCCGAGGTGTCGCAGATCAACGATGTCGACACGACGGCGCGGCTGGCCAATGTGTCGGCCGGTTTCACCCAATACTTCAGCCCCACGGTGACGGCCCAGGCCGCTCTGCGTTTTGCCGCCAGCGAGGGGCGTGATGCGGCGGGCGATTATGATTATCAGTCGCTGGAACTGCCCTTGTCGGTGACCTGGGACCGCCGCGACAGCAAGACCGAGCCGACGCGGCTGTTCTATCTGGATCTGGAGGCAAAGCCGTTCTTCGGCTTTGGCAACACCGACAACGGCGCGCGTCTGGCCTTTGACGCCCGCGCCTACAAATCGCTGGGGGCCCAGGATCGCGTGGTGCTGGCAGCGCGGATTCAGGGCGGCGCGGTGCTGGGGGCAGACCTTTTGGGCACGCCGCGCGATGATTTGTTCTATTCCGGCGGCGGGGGCACCGTGCGCGGCCAGCCCTATCAATCGCTGGGGGTGAATGTGGCCAAGCTGGGCACCAATGTGCGTCTGGGCGGCAACGAGTTTCTGGCCACCTCGCTGGAGGCGCGGGTCAAGGTGACGCCCAAGATCGGCGTCGTGGGGTTTTTGGACATGGGTCTGGTTGGCGTGCGGGACGGTTTCAGCGAAACACACGCCGGGGCCGGCATTGGGGTGCGTTATGCCACCGGGGTTGGTCCGGTGCGGCTGGACGTGGCGATGCCGGTCGAGGGGGGGCCCGTGCAAATTTACGTCGGTCTGGGGCAATCATTCTGATGCGCACCCTGCTTGCCTTTATCCTGATGATCTGGCCGCTGGCGACCCTGGCCCAACAATCCGACAAGGATTTCCTGACCACGTTTCTGGAGGAAAACCTGTCCGGGGCTGGCCGCGTCGTCACGATAACCGGCTTTACCGGTGCCCTGTCCACCCGCGCCGGCATGGCGCAGATGACGATTGCCGATGACACCGGCATCTGGCTGACCGTCAAGGATGTGGTGCTGGACTGGAGCAGGTCGTCGTTGTTGTCGGGCCAGGTCGTTATCGAGGAATTCTCGGCGGGCGAGATCATTCTGGACCGCATCCCCTCGACCGGTGAGGGCAGCAAAGGGTTTTCGGTCCAGGCGCGGGCCTTTACCCTGCCGGACCTGCCGGTTTCCATCGACATCAGCAACATCGCGGCCGAGCGGATCGTGCTTGGCCCCGCCGTTCTGGGCCAACCGGTCGAGGGGCAATTGACCGCCACACTCAGCCTTGCCGGTGGTGAGGGGCGGGCGGTGTTTGATCTGGAGCGCACCGACAATGGGCCGGAGGGGGTGTTCAACCTGACCGCGCTGTTCAACGGCACCACCCGGCAGTTAAACCTGTCGCTGACAGCGTGGGAGGGGGCCGAGGGTGTGGCGGTGTCCCTGCTGGGCGTGCCCGGTCGCCCCTCGGCCGAGTTCACGGTGCAGGGGTCTGGTCCGCTGGAGGATTTCACGGCGGATATCAGCCTGAAAACCGATGGCGCAACGCGCCTTGCGGGGGCGGTGACCCTGTTCGAGGATGAGGGTCAACAGGGCTTTACCGCCGATCTGGCGGGCGACCCGACGCCGGTTTTCCTGCCGAAATACGCCAAATTCTTTGGCCCGGATGTCAGCCTGCGCGCTACGGGCCGCCGTCTGGCCGATGGCCGCATGGAGCTGGGCGAATTCGCGGTCAAGGCTCAGGCGCTGACCCTTGATGGCACCCTCAGCCTTGATGCCGCCGGCGCACCCGAGGCCTTTGCCCTCAAGGGTCAGATTGGCCTGCCCGATGGACCGGTCGCGCTGCCCGTAAACGCGGATACGCCGATCAGCCTTGGGTCCGGCAGCATCGATCTGACCTTTGACCGTGCCGTAGGGCCGTTCTGGACCGGCTCTGCCGTGCTGCGCGACCTGTCGCATCCAGCCTTCACCGCCGCTGAAACCACCTTGGGCGGCACCGGACAGATCCGGCAATCGCCCGACGGGGCCAGCTTTGCCGGGCAAGTGGATTTTGACCTGACCGGATTCCATGCCACCGACCCGGCCCTGGATCAGGCACTGGGTCCCCAGGTGGCGGGCGATGTGGCCGTGACCTGGCGGGCTGGCGGCGATCTGACGCTGACCAACCTGACGCTGCTGGGCCAAGATTACCGGCTGGGCGGCACCCTGTCTGTCGGCGGGCTGGAGGGCGGCTTTGCCTCGACCGGACGCTTGACGGGCACCGCCAGCGACCTGTCGCGGTTTTCGCGCCTGACGGGGATGCCCCTGCGTGGTCAAGCCGATTTTGCGACTGATTTCAGCAACACCTTTCTGACCGGCGCCTTGCAGGCCAGCGGCACCGTCACGGGGCGGGGCTTGGGTCTGGGGATTGCCGCGCTGGACAACCTGCTGGGCGGGCAAAGCAGCGTCACCTTTGCCGCCCGACGCGACCTGACCGGCACCACGGTGGACCGGGTCCAACTCACCGCGTCTGGGTTCAGCGCCGACATATCGGGCAGGCTCACGTCCGAGGGTGCCGACCTGACAGGCAAGGTGGCGATGCCCGACGTCGGCGTCCTGGGCCCGCGCTATGGGGGCGGGATTACCGGCACCGCCCGCCTGACCGGGCCGATGTCGGCCGCAGTGCTGACGGTCGAGGCGGCAGGCCGCAACCTGTCCCTCGGGCAGACGCAGGCGGATATCCTGTTGGCCGGGGCCAGCCAGTTCACCGCCGCGTTCGACATCACCCCCGAGGGGTTGGGCGTGCGGGATGTGGTCCTCAGCACGCCACAGGTCAGCGGCACCATCCGGGGCGAGGGCGGGGCGCTGCGGATCGTGCAGCGCATCGCCGATCTGGGGGTGCTTTATCCGCAGTTTCCCGGCGTGCTGACCGTGGATGGCACCGCCCGACAAGATGCCGACGGGTTCCAGATCGACCTTGCCGCCAAAGGCCCGGCCCAGATTGACGCGCGCGTTGCCGGGCGGCTGGCCCGCGACTTTTCGCAGGTCAACCTGACGGTCGCAGGCACCGCCTCGGCCGGTCTGGCGAACAAGCTGGCCGCACCGCGCAGCCTGAGCGGCCCAGTGCGGTTCGATCTGCGGATGAACGGGCCCATCAGCCTGCGGTCGCTGACCGGGCCGGTCACGATTGCCGATGGCCGTCTGGCCGACCCCGCGCAACAGTTTGGCATCACCGGCATCGCGGGGTCGGCGCAACTGTCCAATGGCGCAGCGCGGGTTGACCTGCGCGCCGGGGTTTCGACCGGTGGGCAACTGGGCATCACGGGCAACGTGGCGATTTTGGAACCCTACACCGCCGATCTGGCGATCTCGGTCGAGGCGGTGCGTCAGCGCAACCCCGACCTTTACACCACCATCGTGGACGGCAACGTCACCTTCAAGGGCCCGGCCCTGGGTGCCGCCACCGTCGCGGGCGCCCTGACCCTTGGCCGCACCGAACTGCGCATCCCTTCCACCGGGTTTGGCATCGACGGCGCGCTGCCGGGGCTGGAACATATCCATGAAACCCAAGCGAGCCTGGCCACACGGGCGCGCGCCGGGCTGACGGCCACACGGGCGGGTGGCGGGTCAGGTGGCGCGGGTGGCTATCGGTTGGACCTGCGCATCGACGCGCCCAACCAGATCTTCATTCGGGGCCGTGGTCTGGACGCCGAACTGGGCGGCGCGCTGATCCTGCGCGGCACAACGGCGGCTGTCGAACCCTCGGGGTCGTTCAACCTGATCCGGGGCCGGCTGGACATTCTGGGCCGCCGCCTGAACCTGTCCGAGGCGCTGTTGCAGATGCAGGGCGCTTTGGTCCCCTTCATCCGCATCCTCGCCTCGGTCGAAAGCGACGGCATCACCGCCTCGGTCCGCATCGAGGGGCCGGCCAACGACCCGGCTGTCACCTTCACCTCAAACCCTGACCTGCCCCAAGAAGAAGTGCTGGCCCGCCTGCTGTTTGACCGCGGTCTGGAAACCGTGACGCCGTTTCAGGCGATCCAGCTGGCGGGGGCAGTGGCGACACTGGCCGGGCGCGGCGGCGTGGGGATCATTGGCAACCTGCGCAAACAGGCAGGGCTCGACAACCTCGACATCACCGCCGATGGCAACGGATCGGCAGCCGTGACCTTGGGCAAGTATCTGTCCGAAAAGGTCTATACCGAGGTGATGGTGGATCAGGGGGGCGAAAGCTCGGTGTCCATCAACCTGGACCTCGCGCCGCACATCACGCTCAAGGGCGAACTCGACTCCGATGGCCAAACCGGGATCGGCATCTTCTTGCAGCGCGATTACTGACGCCTGCGCTTCAGTTCCGCATCCACAGCGGCGCCCAACAACACGGCATAGGCGCTGACATAAAGCCAGATCATCAGCACGACGACGGCCCCGATCGAGCCGTAAATCCTGTTGTAAGACGGAAAGTTCGCCAGATACAACATGAACCCCCGCGCCGCCGCCGCCCACAACACCACCGCAACCAGCAGCCCCCAGCTCAACAGCGGCGGCCTGACCGCCATGTGGTTCGGCCCGGCGCGGTAGGCAATGCTGATCGCCAGAACCAGCAGGATCAACCCCAGCGCCAGGTTGGCATAGTGCAGCCAATAGGCGTCATCCAGCGTCAGGGGCAGCAGATTGATCAGGATCGGCGCGACCACCGTCGCAATCATCGCGGCCAGCGCCAGCCCAATCAGGATCAGCGTCAACAAGATGGCCCGCAACTGGTGGTGGCCGCCAGGACGATTGGGCAAATGGTGGATCGCGTTCAGCCCGCGGATCAGCGCCGCCACCCCGGCCCGCGCCGACCACAGCGCAAGGATCGTCGACAGCAGCGTGGTCCAGCCCAGTTGCGGCCCCCGCACGGCCAGCAACCCCTCAATCTGCGAAGTGACAAGGGCAAAGGCTTCTGGTGGCAGAAAGCCCTGCAAAACCTCAACCTGGGTGCGGATCACCAGCGGGTCAAACACCGTCCCCCAGATCGCGATGATTGCTGCGATGGCGGGAAAGATGGCCAGAAACACAAAGAACGCCACGCCAGCGGCGATCAGGTCCAACTCGGCCTGTTCCGTGCGGCGATACAGCTTCAGCATCGCCGCCAGCATGCGGGGGGGAATGGGCAGCCATCTCACATCAGCAACCACGCGCTACAGGAAATGAAAAACAGCAGGCGCGCCAACGCACGCCTGCTGCAAAATCCTTTCGCCCCTGGCAGACGCCAGGGCTCAGTTGGTGGTTGTGGCAGTGGTGGTGGCCGAACCACCCGAACCGCCAAAACCAGCAACAAGCGCGATGCCCAAGGCAGCCAGTGCAATGCTGCCGGCACCGCCAACACCAAACGCGCCAGCCGCAGCACCGCCAGCGCCTGCACCAGTGCCACCAGCGGCGGTTTCGAAGAACTGCTGGCAGGACGCGATGTCAGCTGCCGGCAGACCGGAGGCAGCCAGACCGGCCGCAGATCCGCAATTGATGCGACGGGTTAAACCGTCAACCGTGACGTCAATCACGACTGCCGACGCAGCGGTCGAGACGAGGGAAAGGCTCAGCGCAATAGCAGCGATCTTTTTCATGGTCCGAACTCCAAAAATACTCTCGGTGAGAGCTGAATTAGCACATATGCAGATTAAGCGTAAGCATCTTTTCCCGGTCTAGTCAACAATCCGCTGGATCAGCAGGCTTTCCATCCCAAGGGTGATAACCTGACGCGATTGCCGCAAAATCAGGCGATTGTCGAACCAATACACGTTCTGAAAGTTGCCCAAAGGGTGCGTGCATGATTCGGTGACCTTGCGGGTGGCATGGGCCTTGCCCAGCACCGTGATCGTTTCGGTCCCCGCCCCAGCCAAGGTGCAGGTAAAATCAAACGCCTTCCGCTGATCGCCACCGTCCAGATAGTAATAGCTGCGCGCCGTCTGCCCCTGACCGCTGCGCAGCTTTGCCAGATCAGGCCCGGTAGAGGACATCAGGTCAGGGCCAAAACCGCCACTGGCGACCAGCAGGCTGTCGCGCAACGAAATCTGTTCGCCCGTGGCGCTGCCCCAGGTCGTGACGTCCCGGTTCTGGCCAATGGGCGTCATCAGCCCTTGATACCGCTTGCCGGGATTGACCACCAGATACACCGGCTTGCCCGCAGCCTCCAGCTCGGCGCGCAGGGCCAGCGCGGCCGTCGGGTTCAAACCGGTCAGCGACGGGCGCAGGGCAGAGGGAGTCAGGCCCTTGACGATGGCCTTGATGGGCGCCTGCAAATCCGCCGACTCAGTGTCGCTGCCGCATCCGGTCAGCAGCAGCAGCACCGAGAGGCCAAAGGCGAGGAACCGCTGCGTTTTCATTTCCAGAACCGCCCCGCCTGCGCCTCATAATGACGCGTGTCATAGCTGCGCAGGGTCTGCATCAGCCGGTCATCCACATACAACTGCGCCCCGCCATCCCGGCCCAAGGGCCGCAGCGTGAACGGCAGTGAAGTCCGTGTCGTGTGGCCCGTGAACCAGGACAGCGGGATCTCCATCTTGATGCCCTTGTCAAACGACCCTTCGCCAAACTCTTTCGAGGACAGGTCCGTGAACGTGGCAAAGGCGCCAATCTTCCAGCCATTTGCAAAGGTGCGCATCAAGGTAAAGGTCGCGCCCACATCGCCTGCCAGATAGCGGCCCACATCGACCTGCGCCTCAAACCCTTTGCCAAGGTCGACATACCCGGTCACGAACCCGCTTGCGACGCGGTAATCATAGGTGTCAAAGCCAAAGCCGCCATCGTTATCGCGTTGCGCCACATAGTTGAACTCGGCCCCCAGCGCCCAGCGCCGGTCGATCGGCTTCCACAGCACCTCGGCCGAGATGCCGCCGAACATCTGTTCCAGATAGCCCACCGTCACGCGGCTATAAACCTCGGGCGCCAGTTTGCCATACCAGGCGGCGGTCAGCACCGTGACCGACGGATCCCCGCGGTCGAAATAGATGTCGGCGTCGCTGCGCACGGGGGGAACCTTGCTGCCGACACCGTTGCGCCCGCTGATCACGTCACCGCCAAGCCGCTTGTTGACCGAGGCTGACAGGAAGAAGCCTGGACTGATTTCAAACGTGCCCGACAGCCGGGCCCCTACAATCACCTGGAACGGCTGGTTGGGGTTGAACAGCATGGTCTGCGCATTGGGCGCCAGCGACCATGAAAACCGCGGATAGACCCCCGCAGGCCGCGTCACCGGACCCAAGGGCGCCCCGGCCTCGGAAATCGCAACGCGCGCCCGCATTGCGGCACCCGAATCCGGCACAAACTCCAGCGCCTCCATGTCGGACCGCCGGACCACGACCTTGGCCGCCCGCATACCGTTGACCATCGGCACAATCTCGAACGTCTCGACCGAGGCGGGCATGGCATGGGTCATCGCCCGCGCAATGCGCCCCACCGCCTGGGCCGAGGCATCATAAATCGTGTTGCGGAACCCGACCTGCGCCGTATCACCCGCCAAGCTCAACTCCTCTACACGCAGCCCCGTGCGGACCAGCTTGGCATTCATCGCGTCAATCAGACCCTGCCGCGAATCGGTCTGCACCAGCCAGGCCGTCGTCCACAGCGTCGGGTTGTCCGAAATGGACGGGCGCGGCAGGACAGGAACCGGCCCGACCCCCCGCACCCCCCCTTGCGGCCGCAGCGCCGGGTTCAGATTCGCGCTGACATTGAAACCAATGGTGTCACCATACATCGAATACAGGCCCAGCCGGATCGCGTTGCTGTAGTGATATTCGATACCAAAGTTGAACGGCGTGGCGCGGGTGAACACCTCGCGCCGGCGCGCCTCGGTCACGTAGGCGTCAGAAGAGTATTCCGCCTTAATCGTCCACTTGTCCGCCAGCTGATATTCGATCCCACCAAAAAGAGCTGCGTCGCCCCGGAACCATTGGTCATAGTTCGGCAGCCCCCCATTGCCAAAATCGACCCGGTCCCGCTTGCCAAAGATCGTGCCGATCGAATTATAAGACCCCAGCCGCCCGAAACCTAATCCGGCGGTCACCTTCAGGCGCGGGCCGAAACTCTTGGTTGCCACGACATATTCGCCCATCGACAGGGACGTCCCGATGAAATCCTGCAAGCCGATCGTGACGGCGGGCAGATACCTCGTCTCCTCCAGCACCTTGTAGCGCAGGTCAAAACTGCGGTCGTAATAGACATTGAACCCGTTCACGCCGGAACAGTCGGGCGGGCAGAACCTGTCGTTCCAGCGCTGGATCCCGACATAGCGAAAGCTGCCCGACAGGCGTGGCGTCAGCTGAAACGACAGGGTGTTGCGCCCGATGCCCCCCATTTTGCCATACGCAAAGCTCAGATAGCCATCGGGCTGCGCCTCACCCGACGGCATGTCGATCAGCCCGGTCACCCCGCTAAGGTTCAGCGAAGGCTGGGATTGGGCCTGCGCGGGCACGGCAAGGCCGCCCACGACCAAAACAGCCGCAGCAGATTTCGCCAACATCAGCCGAAGTGTGGACATCATCGCCGGATACCTCGCGTTCCTGTCTAGTCTATGGAAATGTCGGGCTGCGGCAACCCGAAATCCAATGTCACTTCTCGGCTTCAATCCGCAGATCGGGCAGAACAGACGTGCCGCCAAAGCCCTCGACATAGGCGGCGGCGACGGCGCGGGCCGCCTGGGCATCGCCCGTGGCCATGGCATTGCGCAGGTTTTGCAAGGCCTTGGCCATGTCCAGCTCCGACAGGCTGCCCTCACGGGCACGCAATATCTTGGAATGTGGTGTGGTCAGCAAACCTTCGCCGATCAGCAGTTCTTCGTGCAGTTTCTCACCGGGGCGCAGGCCAATCATCTGAATCTCGATGTCCCCATCGGGATGGTCGGCATCGCGCACGGTATATCCCGCCGCATGGACCATCTGCTCGGCCAGATCGCGAATCCGCATCGGTTTGCCCATGTCCAGCACAAAGACATCGCCGCCCGGCTGCATCATCCCCTGCTGCGCCCCGGATTGCGAAAAGGACCCGGCCAACAGCACCAGCTTCACCGCCTCGGCAATAGTCATGAAATAGCGCGTCACATCGTCATGGGTCAGGGTGATGGGCCCGCCCTTGGCGATCTGTTCCTTGAACAGCGGCACGACAGACCCTGATGACCCCAGCACATTGCCAAAGCGCACCATCGAAAACACCGTCTGCCGCGACCGTTTGGCCAGGTCCTGAATTACCAGCTCGGCCAGACGTTTGCTGGCGCCCATCACATTGGTCGGGCGGACGGCCTTGTCGGTGGAAATCAGGATGAAACGTTCCACCCCGGCTTCATCGGCGGCATCGGCCAGAATGCGGGTCCCCAACACGTTGTTCGACATGCCCGCAATCGGATTGGCCTCGACCAGCGGCACGTGCTTATAGGCGGCGGCGTGCAGCACAACCTCGATCCCGTGGTCCGACATGGCCGACCGTGCCGCCCGCGAATCGGTGACGGTGGCCAGCAGCGGCACGATCTCGGTCTTGCCCTGATCGGGCCGGGCGCGCAGCTCGCGGTCAATGTCGTACAGCGCGACCTCGCTCATCTCATACAACACCAGCTTGCGCGGGCCATAGGACAACAACTGCCGGCACAGTTCCGACCCAATGGTGCCACCCGCCCCGCTGACAAGTATGGACCGACCAGAATAGGCCGCCATGCCATCCGGCGGAACATCCTCCATCGGCTTGCGGCCCAGAAACTGACCCGGCTCCACCGGCGCCAGATTGTCCACCAGCGCCTCGGCCCCGACCAGTTGCGCAAAGGACGGCAGCGCCAGCACATCCAACCCCAGCGACTGCAACCGCCGCGCAATCTGCGCCTGTTTGGGTGGGCTGGCCGAGGGCATGGCCAACAGCACCCGGTCAATCTCGCGGTCGCGGACGATATCCTCGATCCGGTCCGGCGACAGAACGCGCAACCCCGCCACCGTCATCGACTGCAAGGCGACGTTGTCATCCAAAAACGCCACAACCACCACCGATTCATGCGATTTCAACGCCGCCGCCAGCTGAATGCCCGTCGTGCCCGCACCATAAATCAGGATCCGCCACCGCCTGTGCCCCCAGCGCAGCACCCACAGATACAGGTTCAACATCGACAGCCGCGTGCCCACCGACACCAGAAAAAAGATCAGCCCGAACAGCGCGACCCCGACAATCGGAAAGCGTTGGCCACTGATGCGGCACAAACCATACAGCGCCACCCCCAGCAGCGCCGCAAATGCCGCCGTCCGCAGGATGGCCAGCGATTCAAACGCCTTCAGCTTGATGTTGGGAATTCCCAACGCCCCCGACAACACGGCCGCCACAATCGGCAGTGTGGCAAAGGTCGTCCACAGGTCGCCAACGGCATAAACCGGATACAGCGACGCATAGGTCAGCATCACCGTGACCATCAACGCCAGCGGAGCCAGCACCACATCCAACAAGAGAAAAACGAACCGTTTGTGAACTCGGTTCAATCGGTCAACGGCGGCGAACAAGCGTGATCTGAATTGGCTCATCAGCAACGGACCTATGTAAATTCAGCCTGACCGGCCAAATATTCAGGCCAACCGGCCGGCGACGCTTACGTGCACCTCGTCCGACTTTAGGCCCGGGACGGTTTTACTTCAAGCAAGACGCCATAAAACTTTAGCAGAAATCCGCCTATTTGCCTATTTTCAGGGCACGCGCCAACGTCCGCACCATCAGCCACAGGTCCAGCCCCAGGTTGCGCCGCCGTTGATAGATCAGGTCGATGCGGGCCTTGCGCGGCACGCAGCGCCGGGAATAGACGGCATCCGTCTCGGCAGCCGAGGTGCAGCGGGCCAAAAGCCACTCTTCATGCCGGTGAAAGGTCAGCGTCGCCAAACCCGTTATACCCGGACGACTTTGCAGAACCTGCCCGTAAATCTCGGGAAAGCGTTCGACATACAGCCGCAGCGGCGGGCGCGGACCGACAAAGCTCATGTCCCCGCGCAACACGTTCCACAGTTGCGGCACCTCATCCAAACGACTACGGCGCAGGAAACGGCCAGTGCGGGTGATGCGGCTGGCCTTGTCGCCGCCCGACACCCCGGCCTCGGGCGGAACCACCGACATGGTGCGCAATTTCCACAGTTGGAACGGTTGCCCCGGCGCGCGCATCCGTTCGGCCACATAGAAAACTGGCCGCCCCTCGCGCAGCCACAGATACAGCACCAACAGCCCGAACGGCACCGCCAGAAGGGTCATCAGCGCCACCGCAAACCCCACATCGGCCAGCCGTTTCGCCGGGGTCATCGCGGCCATCCGGGGACCGAGTCCAGATCCGCCACGACCGACGCCGCAGTCGCAGGCGGCAATGGCACCAACCCCGCCAGCACATCCGTCGCCAGCACCACCCGCGCCACTGCCCCCGCGCGCGGTGGGCCAAAGCACCAGGGCTGCCCCCGCGCCGCCAGCAAATCGGCCATCGCGATCACCCCCGGTTGCGCCAGATTGATGACCGCAGGCAATCCGCCCACCCGCCCGAACAACGCCGCCAAAGCCTGCGCCAGCACACGCGGCCCGATATAGGACCGCTCCGGCCCCCGCGCCTGTCCCACAATCGGGTCCAGCGTCACCATCCGACCCGGCAGGCAGTTGCCCAACAGCGCATCCGCCCCGGCCAGATTGGCCAGCCGCAACACCGTCACCCGGTCGCCCGCCACCGCCTGCGCGGCCCGCTCGGCCGCCAACTTCGCCCGGCCATAGTCACTGGTCGGCGCGGGCGGCACGCTTTCCGCAATCGGATCCGCCCCGGGTGCATAGACCGCCGCACTGGACATGACAAAATGATGCGCCGCCCGCACCGCACCGCAAACCGCCGCCGTGACCTTGCGGTTCTCGTCCAACGCGGCCGCCGAACCCCTGGTCAACCCGGCCAGATGCAGCACGATCCCCCCTTCGGGCAGGCCGACCGGCGGGTTTTGGCCGATGTCCCAAATCACATCAACCCCCGGTCCCGCCCGCCGCCCATGCCACAAAATCGGCACACCTCCTGCAAGATTATCAGCCCAAACAGCGCGCAACGCCCCTCCGACCCGCCCGGTGGACCCGGTGATCAGTATGCTTGTCGCCAACGCCATGGACTTATCCCCAACCCATTCACAGCACCTCCGCCAATCGGGTTGACCCGCTTGGGTGTGCAAGTATGTAGTGCCGTTTGAACCTGTCCAGCCAAATCATTCGGGCTTTGGAGTTTTGCATGTCATATCGGACCCTGCTTGCCCTGACCCTGATCTCCTTGCTTGGCGCCTGTGGCCTGCCGCAGGATGTGGGCGAGGAACGGCAGATCCTGAAAGGCGCCGACGATCCCGCCGCAACCTTTGCCGTCCAGATCGTCACGCGCGACAGCCTGCCGATGCTGCGCGACTGGCCCAACAGCCACCCCATCGCCAATCTGGGCTGGATCAAACGCTCGGCCACCTCGTCCGATCCGCTGATCGAACCGGGCGATACGGTCAGCCTGATGATCTGGGACAATGACGAAACCTCGTTGCTCAGCAGCCCCGCCCAAAACGCCATCCAGATGCCCAGCCTCAAGGTTTCCAGCAAGGGCACCGTTTTCCTGCCCTATGCGGACGAGGTCTACATTGCCAAGATGACCCCGGATGAGGCCCGCCAGGCCATCCAGGGCAAATTGATCACGATCATCCCCTCGGCGCAGGTGCAGTTGCAATTCGCCTCGGGCAGCAACAATTCGGTCGAACTGGTGTCGGGCGTCGCCAATCCGGGCGTCATTCCCCTGCTGGACCGCAATACGACGCTGACCACCATTCTGGCCCTGGGCGGCGGCATCCCGACGGGCTTGCCCAACCCGCAGATCAACCTGTCGCGCGATGGCAAACTGTATCGCGTCTCGGCCGAAACCCTGCTGTCCAACCCCTTGCTCGACACCACCATGCGCGGCGGCGACAAGGTGTTCGTCGAGGCGGACAAGCGGTATTTCCTGTCGTTGGGTGCAGCTGGCAAAGAGGCCGTGGTGAACTTCCCGCGTGACCGGGTGACGGCCCTGGATGCGATGTCACTGATTGGCGGCGTCAACCAAAGCAGCGCCAACCCCAGGGGCATCCTGATCCTGCGCAACTATCCCGACAGCGCCGTCCGCACCGATGGCACAGGCCCAAGCCGTGACCGCATGGTCTTTGCGCTGGACCTGACCTCGGCCGATGGTCTGTTCAGTGCGGGCGAATTTGCCATCCAGGACCGCGATCTGGTTCTGGTCACGCAAAGCGATCTGGTCAACACCAAGACGATCTTCGGTCTGATCGGGTCGATCTTCGGCCTGTCCAACACGGTTGACAGCGCCATCCAGAACCAGGGCACCTGACCGCTCAGTCGGGCTGCAACATATACCCCTCCCCCCGCACGGTTTGCAGATAGCGCGGCTGTTTGGGGTCATCTTCGATCTTGCGGCGCAGGCGGGTAATCTGCACATCCACGGCCCGGTCGCCCCCGCCAGGCTCACGTTCCAGATCGCCGACCAGCCGCCCGCGTGGAATGGGCTGGCCTGGGGCGGCGGCAAAGATCCGCATCAGCTGCGCCTCGGTCGCGGTCAGGCGGATCAACTCCGCCCCCCGCCACAACTCGCCCCGGTCGGGGTCATAGCGCACAGCCCCCATATGCAGCGATTTCGGCAGCGTCTCGGACGGTTTGACCTGCGGCACCCGCCGCAGGATCGCGTTGATCCGCAGCAGCAGTTCCTTGGGCTCAAAGGGCTTGACCAGATAATCATCCGCCCCCGCCTCCAACCCCTCGATCCGGTTCTGCGTCTCGCCCTTGGCGGTCAACAACAGGATCGGCGTCGCCATCGTCCGGCGCAGGTCGCGGGTCAGTGCAATGCCATCCTCGCCCGGCATCATCACGTCCAGCACCAGCAGGTCGAAATCCAAGCCCCCCAGCAACCGCCGCGCCTGCGCCGCATCGCGGGCGGTCGACACAAGGAACCCCGACCGGATCAGGAATTTCTGCAACAGGCCGCGAATGCGTTCGTCGTCATCCACCACCAAAAGATGCGCCTGAAGGTCATTCATGCCTCGGTCTCCTTCAGACCCTGATACTGCCGCCGCATCTCGGGGTCCATCATCGCCTCCAGCACCGTGCGAAACCCCTGCACCGCCTGCGGCCCCGCCGCACGATACGCCGCCCGCATCCGGGCGCGCTGGGCATCCGAAAGCAACCGCTCCAACGCCGCCCCCTTTTCCGTCAGGTGCAACCGCCGCTCCCGCTTGTCCGTGCGGCCCACCTTCGCCTCGACCAGCCCATCCTCGAACAGGGTGCGCAGCACCCGGTTCAGGCTCTGCTTGGTCACCCCCAGAATCGCCAGCAATTGCGACACCGTCAGGCCGGGATTGCGGTTGATGAAATGCACGGCGCGGTGATGGGCACGGCCATAATCCATCGTATCCAGAATGCGGTCCGGGTCCGCGGTAAAACCGCGATAGGCAAAGAACATCGCCTCGATGCCCTTGCGCAACTGCTCATCGGTCAGGAAAAGCAGACCCTCGCTGCCGATTGCATTCTCTGCCATGGCGTCCTCCCGTTGCCTGAATTTACGTCAGCCTTGTTGACATTCCAAGACCGAACTGTTAGCCATCCGACGATTTCGCGCAACATTATGTCCGAAACGGACCTAAACAGCGCAACTTATGCAAAGTGGGAGGCCGAAATGGCAGGTTATGACGATCGCGACGGATTCATCTGGATGGACGGCAAACTGGTGGATTGGCGCGGTGCCAATGTGCATGTTCTGACCCATGCCCTGCACTATGCCTCAGCCGTGTTCGAGGGCGAGCGCTGCTATAATGGCAAAATCTTCAAATCCCGCGAACACTCGGCCCGCCTGCGGATGTCGGGCGAGCTTCTGGACATGCCCCTGCCCTTTTCGGTGGACGACATCGAGGCCGCCAAAGACGCGGTCCTCAAGGCCAACAACCTGACTGACGCCTATGTCCGCGCCATCGCCTGGCGCGGTGCCGGCGAAGATATGGGCGTCGCCTCCAAACGCAACCCCATCCGTCTGGCCGTGGCCTGCTGGACCTGGGGCAGCTATTACGGCGATGCCAAGATGAAGGGGGCGAAACTGGACATCGCCAAGTGGAAACGCCCCAGCCCCGAAACCATCCCCCATGCCGCCAAGGCCGCGGGCCTCTACATGATCTGCACCATGTCCAAACACGCGGCCGAGGCCAAGGGCTGTTCCGACGCCATGATGTTCGACTATCGCGGCTATGTGGCCGAGGCGACCGGGGCGAACATCTTCTTCGTCAAGGACGGCGAGGTGCACACCCCCAAGGCCGACTGCATCCTGAACGGCATCACCCGGCAAACCGTGATCCAGATGCTGAAGGACATGCAGATCAAGGTGCACGAGCGGCACATCCTGCCCGAGGAGCTGGAAAGCTTTGAACAGTGCTGGCTGACCGGCACCGCGGCCGAGGTCACCCCGGTGGGCCAGATCGGCGACTACAATTTCGAAGTAGGCGATCTGACCAAACGCGTCGCCCTGCAATACGAGGCTCTGGTGCGGGCCTGACCCAGGGCGCTGGGGGCCAAATCCTCAAAAACTTTGGCCCCCGCGATTGCGCCCCGAACCCGCCCGAGGCGCGGGTCGAACTGGGGTGGCCCAGATGGAACACCTCAACCTTGCTCAGGCAGGCGCGTATCCGGCGCGCCACAAACGGTCCTCCGCTTCGCGCGCCACGCCGCAGCGCCTTCAGGATCGACCGGCCGATCGTCGCGTGACCCTGCAAGGCCGTCGAAATCAGGTTGCGGAAAACGCCCGGTCCAGAAAGTTCGGCACCGACGACAGCCACGCCGCATCAATCCCCAGCGCATGCATCGCCGGTGGCCCGATATGCGACGCCGCCAGGAACACCCCCTTGCCCGGCACCACCGCCGCCCACCAGACCGCGCCGCCATGCTGCAAATCGCCCAGATACGGCACCAGGTCCGCAACGCAATGCAGCTGCACCGTCAGCGCGTCAGACCGTTGCGCAACCGGCATCACCAGCAGCACCGCGCGGGTCAAAACGCCATCTGGTTAACAAAACCTCTTTTTCCGTCCCGTTCCGCGCAGGAGCCAAAATGGCAACTTTCCCTAATGGTTACTGCGAAAAGTAAGATTCGCTTCATATCTTGCCCCTACAAATCCTCATAAAGCCCCGTTTGGGCCCAGAATCACAGGAGTGTCGGCTTTGCCCGGCCCGCCCGCTGCCCCGGCAGCCCAGGCACACGACCCGGCAGTTCTTTACCAGTATTCACCCCCGGCGGCCTGCGGACGCCGGGCGACACCACAGCCATCTGCCATTCCGGCAGCGCGATAAGCCTTGAGGGGAACATGTCCGAACTCAGACCCGTCCACACACCGACCCCGGCTCGCCCCAAGGTCAAATACCGGTTCGAAAAGATCGCGGTGATCGGCCTTGGCTATGTCGGTGTCCCGCTCAGCATCGGCCTGGCCGAAGCTTTTGAGTATGTGACCGGCTTTGACATGTCACGCAAACGGGTGACCTCGCTCAAGGGCGGAACCGACACCACCGGCGAAATCAGCGATGCCCGCATGGCACAATCGACGCTGAAAATCAGCGGCGATGCCGAGGATCTGGCGCAATCGACCGTCTTTATCGTCACCGTCCCCACCCTCATCGACGACATCAACCGCCCCGATTTTGGCCTGCTGAAATCGGCGTCCGAAATCATCGGAAATTACCTGAAACGCGGCGATCTGGTCATCTTCGAATCCACCGTCTACCCCGGCGTGACCGAAGATTACTGCGGCAAGATCCTCGCCCAGGTCTCCGGCCTGACACCCAAGGTCGACTTCAACCTTGGCTACAGCCCTGAACGCACCAACCGAGGCGACAAGAAGAACACGTTGGAAAGCATCGTGAAAATCGTCTCGGCCGATACCCCCGCCGCGCTGGACCGTGTCACTGCCATCTATGAAAAGGTGGTCAAGGCCGGGCTTTACCGCGCCTCGTCGATCAAGGTGGCCGAGGGGGCCAGGGTGTTGGAAAACACCCAGCGCGACGTCAACATCGCCCTGATGAACGAGGTGGCGCTGATCTTTGACAAGGTCGGCATCTCGACCCGCGAGGTGATTGATGCGGCTTGCAGCAAGTGGGACTTCGTGCCTTTCTTCCCCGGTCTGGTCGGCGGCCATTCCATCGGTGTCGGCCCCTGTTACCTTGCCGCCCTGTCCGAACAAGTCGGCCACCACCCCGAGCTGATCCTGGCTGGCCGCCGTCTGAACGACCGCATGGCCGCCCACATCGCCACCGAGGCCCTGAAACATCTTGTCAAACGCGGCGGTGACCTCCGCGCCGCCCGCATCGGATTCTTCGGGATCACCGTCAAGGAAAACGTGCCCGACATCTGCAATTCCAAGGCGATCGAGTTGCTGCATGACCTGCAATCCTATGGGCTGGATGTCCTGGTCCATGACGCCGTCGTCACTCCGGCTGAAGCCTCGCGTGAGGGGATCGTGTTGTCACCGCTGGCCGACATGCAGGATCTGGACATGCTGATCCTGACCGTCCCGCATGAAGCCTATCTGACCGACAAGGGCCTTCTGGGCCGCTTGGCCAAGGGCGCCATCCTGATGGACGTGAAATCGGTCCTGACCCGCCGCAAACTGCCCGAAGGCTGCACCTACTGGTCGCTTTAGGACGTATCCGTCTGATCAAACTCACCTGATCAAAGGCGATACGCCGCATACCCAACGGTTTGCCTGTCTTTGATTTCCTTCAATCTGAATCAGATTGAAGGAAATCCGCTCTAGCTGTGGAACCACAACAGGTTGTCCATCGGTCGACCAAGGCGGCTGATGGGTGGCTTTGAGTTTAGGCTGCCGTGTGGGCGATGCCAATTGTACATCGGTCCATTCTGGCAGGAGGGACTTGCGCTGGTCTGAGGTGTCCTAGGCTCTGGCATAGGCCCGTTCTCGCAGGACGGTCTGGATGAACCTCTCGGCTTTTCCGTCGGTTTTGGCTGTGTAGGGCTTGGTGCGGATGTGCTTGAGCTTCAGGCCCTTGCCGGTTGCG
>CAMBWO010000015.1 GCA_945871285.1 Pseudorhodobacter antarcticus
GCCCTCTACAAATTCGTCTGGGGTCGCGTCTGCGACTGGTATGTCGAATTCGCCAAACCCCTGTTCGACGGCCCCGACGCCGCGGAAACCCGCGCCACCATGGCCTTCGTCCTCGACCAATGCATGATCCTCCTGCACCCCTTCACCCCCTTCATCACCGAGGAATTGTGGGCCACCACCGGCACCCGTGCCAACCTTCTGGCCCTGACCGACTGGCCCACCCTGCCCGCCACCCTGATCGACCCCGCCGCCCAGACCGAGATGACCTTCGTCACCACCCTCATCGACGAAATCCGCTCCGCCCGCGCCCAGGTCCATGTCCCCGTCGGCCTGAAAACCGACCTGATCGCCCTGAACCTCACCGACGACGCCCGCGCCGCCTTCCAGCGGAACGAGGCCCTGATCAAACGCCTCGCCCGCGTCGATACCTTCTCCGAAGGTACCGCCCCCAAGGGCGCCATCACCCTGCCCGCCCCCGGCGCCACCTTCGCCATCCCGCTGGCCGGCATCATCGACGTGGCCGAGGAAAAATCCCGCCTGCAAAAATCCATGGACAAACTGTCCAAGGAAATCGCAGGCCTGAACGGCCGCCTCAAAAACCCCAACTTCGCCACTTCCGCCCCCGAGGAGGTGGTGGCCGAAGCCCAAGCCAACCTGACCGCCCGCCAGGACGAACAGGCCAAACTCCAGGCCGCCCTCACCCGCCTGGCCGAACTCGGCTGATTTCACTTTGGGCCAAATACTCTGCGGAGGGTGAGGAACGCAGTGACGAGGGGGGCGCAAAGCCCCCCTTCCCACATCGGCCCCGAATGCCTACATTGGCAGCGGAGGCCCCCATGTCCTGGCTCAACAAACTCGCCGAACGCCAAATCGCCAAAGCCCGCGCCGAAGGCAAACTTGACCATCTGGCGGGCGAGGGCAAACCCCTCCCCGACCGCCCCGGCGATGCCTTCATCTCCGCCGGTGACGCCGTAGGGTTCCGCATCATGGCCGAGGCGGGCGTCCTGCCCCAGGAAATCACCCTGAAAAAACAGGCCGCCGCCCAACGCGCCCACCTCGCCACCCTGACCGACCCTGCCGAACGCAAAGCCGCGATGGCCGAACTCGCCCACCTCGAAATGCAACAGGCCATCGCCGAAGAAGCCCGCCGGAAATTCCTGAAATAGACCTACCGCCGCCGCGCCAGATAGCCCTTGGTGAACGCCGCATACCCCGCCGCCGTCACCCGCAACTCATCCTTCATCACGCGGTGCAGCGCAGGCAGGCGAAAAAACGGCACCCCCGGCATCACATGATGCTCGACATGATAGGGCATGTTCCACGCCAGCACCCGCACCAGCCGCCCCGTGAACGTGGTGCGCGTGTTCAGGAACATATTGGCCACCTGCGGACAGTCGCCATGCTCGGCCAACAGATACAGGCGCAAAAAAGGCTGACCCAGCACCACCGGCACCAGCCACAGCCAGAACAGCGCGGGCGTCACAAACAGGCTCAACCCCACCGCGGCATAACCCAGCATCATCCAGCGCGCCTGCCGCACGACCCGCCCCCGCGCCCCCTGCGGCACATAATCCGCCATCCGCCCCCGCACCAACTCCGCAAACAGACGCACCTCCGCGGCCCAATAGGGCAGCCCCGACACATGCCGCAGCCAGTGCCACCGCGTCAGCAGCGGCGCACCCGCCAACTCGGGATCCTGCCCCGCAATATTGGTCCAGCGGTGATGCGCCAGATGGAAATAGCGAAACCAGTCAAACGGCAGCAGCAGCACAAATCCACACGCCCGCCCGACCGCTTCGTTCAGCGCCGCACTGGCAAAGGGCGTCTTGTGCGTCGCCTCATGCTCCAGCGTGAACAAGAACACCAAAAACACCCCGTGCAACGGCAAGACCAGCGGCCAGAACGGCAGTCCAAGGCCGATCCAGACCCCCGTGACCCCGATCAGCCCCAGATGCAGGCCCAGATGCCGCAGCCCCGCAAGGTCCGACCGCCGCAGCAGATCAGCCCGCAACCCCGCGTCCAACCCCGCCACAAAGCCCTTATGATCCATTCCACCAATCCTTAAGGTCAGGTTAACAAAAAACCGCAAAGCATTGACCTGAAACGTTTTTCCAGAATGTCCACGCGTGGACACTCACCCCGTGGCCAGCTCGAACCCCGCCTCGGCCAGTTCAAACCCCTCAAACCGAAACCCCGGACTGACCGTGCAGGTCACCAAAGTCCAGTCCCCCGTCGACACCGCCGCCTGCCACCACCCCGCTGGCACCACCTGCTGGACCTGCTGCCCCGCAAGCACCCCCGGCCCCATCACCACCTCCCGCGCCACCTCCTGCCCCAGCGACAGAACCAGCGGCGCACCGGCGTTGAAAATCCAGATCTCATCCGCATCCACCCGGTGCCACCGCGACCTCTCGCCGGCCTTCAGCAGAAACAAGATCGCCGTGCCACTGGCCCGCGCCTCCCCCGGCCCCACCCAGGTCTGCCGATACCAGCCCCCCTCCGGATGCGGCTGCAACCCCAGCGCCGCGATAATCCTGTCCGCCTCCATACCAACCCCCTTCACCCCATGCCGCCAACATGCAAGCATAGCGCCAAAGGGTGCCCCATGAAAATCCTGATCCTCGGCGCCGGCCTGCTCGGCGCCTGCCTTGCCTACC
This sequence comes from Pseudorhodobacter antarcticus, assembly GCA_945871285.1. Classification (GTDB taxonomy): domain Bacteria; phylum Pseudomonadota; class Alphaproteobacteria; order Rhodobacterales; family Rhodobacteraceae; genus Stagnihabitans. The sequence continues at coordinate 2,658 of CAMBWO010000015.1, forward strand.
GCCTGACCCGCGCGGGTTGCTCCGTGACCGTGGCCGAGGCCGCAACCCCCGCCAGCGGCGCCTCGGGCGCCAGCTTCGGCTGGATCAACGCCAGCTTCTACCTGAACCCCGCCCACCACCACCTGCGCGTGGCCGCCATCGCCGCCCACCACCGCCTGACCACCGACCTCGGATCCCCCGCCCCAAGCTGGTCGGGCACCCTCTGGTTTGAATCCCAAGGTGCCCCCCTCACCCGCCTGCGAGACGATCTCACAGCCCTCGGTTACCCCGTCACCCTGCTCACCGCTCCGGGTGCCCTTGAACCCGCCCTCCTGACGCCACCCGCCCAAGCCCTGCACTTCCCCAGCGAAGGCGCCACCGACGCCGCCCCCCTGACCCGCGCCTTGCTGGCAGCCTCGGGTGCCACCCTGCTGTCCCAGGCCCAAGCCACATCCCTGATCACCCAAGGCGCCCGGATCATCGGCGCCGCCACCCCCAACGGCCAGATCCTCGCCGATCACACCGTGCTTGCCACCGGCACCGGCACCCCAGCCCTTTTGCAAACCATCGGGCTGAACCTGCCGATGGTTCCCCGCCCCGGCCTGATCCTGCGGACAAACCCGGTTGCGTTTCGCCTGAACCACATCCTCGTCACCCCCCATCTCGAAATCCGCCAACTGCCCGACGGCAGCCTGCTGACCCCCTGCGCCGCCAACCACCAATCCGACCCCACCGAAACCGCGCCCGACGCCAAGGCCGCCAGCCAAGCCACCCTCGCCCACCTGACCACCCTCTTCGGCCCTGTCTCGCTGGCTGATACCCGCCTCGCCCACCGCCCCGTGCCAGCAGACGGCCTGCCCGTGTTGGGCCAGGCCGCCCCCGGCCTCAGCCTCGCCGTCATGCATTCCGGGGTCACCCTCGCCCCACTCGCAGCCGAGGCGCTGACCGCCGAACTTACCGGCCAGCCCCACCACCCAATCTGGTTCCCCTACCGCCCCAAAACGCAAACGACCCCGGCCTGAGGCACGGGGTCGAAATTGTAAGCGTGAGTTGTAGGATGGGCAGTCCTCCCGCCAATGGCGGGGGGTTTGCCCATCTTCCTCATCCGCGCAGGATGGACCGCCCGGCATATTCCGCCGTCTCGCCCAGCATCTCTTCAATCCGGATCAGCTGGTTATACTTGGCCAACCGGTCGGACCGCGACAGCGACCCCGTCTTGATCTGTCCGCAGTTGGTGGCCACGGCAAGATCGGCAATCGTCGCGTCTTCGGTCTCGCCTGACCGGTGACTCATCACATTGGTGAACCCGGCCCGGTGCGCCATGTCGACGGCGGCCAAGGTTTCGGTCAGGGTGCCGATCTGGTTGACTTTCACCAGCATCGAATTGGCACAGCCGCCCTTGATGCCCATTTCCAGCCGCTTGGGGTTGGTCACGAACAGATCGTCGCCGACCAACTGGATCTTTTTTCCCAAGGTGTCCGTCAGCAGCTTCCAGCCCGCCCAGTCATCCTCGGAACAGCCATCCTCGATGCTGATGATCGGGTAATCGCGGGCCAGACCTGCGAGGAAATCGACATTCTCCTCGATGCTCAGGCTCTTGCCCTCGCCCTTCATCTCGTACCGGCCGCCCTTGAAATACTCGGTCGCGGCACAATCCAGCGCCAGACAAATGTCGTCGCCGGGCTTGTAACCCGCCTTCTCGATGCTTTTCAGGATGAAATCCAGCGCATCGCGGGCCGAGGACAGGTTCGGCGCAAAGCCGCCCTCGTCGCCGATCCCCGTGTTGTGGCCCGCGTTCTGCAGCTCTTTCTTCAACGTGTGGAAGACCTCGGACCCCATCCGCACCGCCTCGCGGATATTGGCGGCGCCCACCGGCATGATCATGAATTCCTGAATGTCGATCGGGTTGTCGGCATGCTCGCCACCGTTGATGATGTTCATCATCGGCACTGGCAGGATGCGGGCCGAGGTGCCGCCGACATAGCGGAACAGCGGCTGCCCCGTGAACTCCGCCGCCGCCTTGGACACAGCAAGCGAGATGCCGAGGATTGCATTCGCTCCCAGTCGCCCCTTGTTCGGCGTGCCGTCCAGCTCAATCATCGTGCGGTCGACGCCGACCTGTTCGGTGGCGTCAAAGCCGACAATCGCCTCGGCCAGTTCGCCATTCACGGCTGCCACGGCCTCCAGCACGCCCTTGCCCTTGTAGCGGGCCTTGTCGCCGTCGCGCCGCTCCACCGCCTCATGGGCGCCGGTGCTGGCACCCGAAGGCACCGCCGCGCGGCCCATCGCGCCGCTTTCCAGAACCACATCCACCTCGACCGTCGGGTTGCCCCGGCTGTCCAGAATTTCGCGGGCATGAATGTCGATGATCGTGCTCATGGGGACTCCTGTTAACGCTAACGGTTTCGGTCTGTTTACCCCCCGACGGGGGCCATGGAAAGGGCGCGCTTACGGGCGCGTTCGCGGGCAAAGGAATAAAGACCTGACCCGATGATAAGCGCCGCCCCTGACAGGGTGATGACATCTGCCGGTTCGCCAAAGACCAGCCCGCCAATCGCAATCGCAAAGACCAGCCGAGTATAGCGGAAAGGGGCGACGACGGATACCTCACCGCTGCGCGACGCGGCGGTGATCGCCCAGTATCCCACCACGCCAAAGGCCACCATGCCCAGCAGATGCAGGCTTTGCACGCCGTCCGGCACCACCACCCCACCACTGATGACCATCATCGCCCCACCCAGAAAGATGAGTGGGACCAACCCCCAGGAGGATATCTGCGCGTCACTATACTGCGGCGGAATGGACCGCGTCGCCAGATCGCGCACCGCCAGCCCCACCACCGTGGTCAACACCCACAGCGCCGCCGGTTCAAACCCGTCCAGGCCCGGCCGGATGATCAGCAAAACCCCCGCCATCCCCACCGCAATCGCCGTCCAGCGCCGCCAGCCGACCTTTTCGCCCAGGAACAACGCAGACCCCAGCGTCACCACCAGCGGCATCGCCTGCAACACCGCCGAGACTGTCGGCATCGGCAAAGACGCAAGCGCCGCGACATAGGCCAGCGACCCCACCATTTCGCCCGCGCCGCGGATCAGCACGGCGGGATGCCAGGCCCCGCTGACAAACACGCTGTGCCCCCGCGCCCGTGCGATGGCGGCAAAGATCGGCACGCCAAACAACCCTGATATGAAGATGATCTGCCCCGCGGGCATCCCGGCTGCGGCAAACTTGATGAACATGTCCTCGACGGCAAAGAACGCCATCGAGATCACCATCAAAAGAATGCCGCGCAAGTTCTGGGATTGCATCAGCTTTTCCGCACCAAAGGCACCCCGGTCCGCCGGGCCGGAACCCGGCGCTGATCGGTACAACGTGCGATGATTATTGCCATGGCGGCCCCGTCAGGTTTCCTTGGGCTTTACGGGAAAGCCGACCGCGCTGCCAGTGGTTTTCCTTGCCGCAATCTCGCCCTTGCGGCAGTCTGCACCACATGCCCCTGCGCCAACCCCGCCCGCTCTGGTTATGGCTCTGCATTGCGGCAGGCCTTGGGTTCCTGACCCTTTCCATGACGCAGGACGAGGGGTTGGTGTCACCGCTCTGGTGGGCCGAACTGGTTTTGTATGTGGTAATGATCGCCGGGCTTGCGCGCGGCGGCTTTGGGCTGACCGTGCCCGCGCCGATGCGGGCCTTTGTCGGGCTGTCCTGAGCCTTTGGCATGGTCTATGAACTGACGCTGACGGTGGACGGAACGGGCTATGGCGGAATGCACCGCGACACGGTCGCCTCTTTCGTGCTGGCGCAGGGCGATTACATCCCGATCGCACTGGCAACCTTGTGGATGGTGCGCCGCTGGCATCTGGGGTTTGCCGGGGCATTCCTCATCAGCTGTGGCAAAAGCCTGACCGAAGGACTTGTTTTCACGGGTGTTCTGACGAACACGGTCCTGTCGCACGCCTGGCCCTATGCCCCCTGATGCTGGCCTATTACACGCATGCCTATGCCAGCTTTGTGGCCCTTCCCGTGCTGGTTCTGGCGCCCGAAACCCTGTGGGACCGCCACCCTGCGCCCCGCCCCAAAGGGCCTCTGACCCTGATTGCGGCAGGTTTCGCCGCCGCCTTTGCCATCCGGCTGATCTGGGGCTTGGGTCTTGGCCCTGCGCTGGGCTGGGCATTCGACCTGCCGCCCTGAATTGCGGGTTGACCTTGCCGGGTCCCCGCGAAAAGGTGGCGCGAAATTCAGGGGTTAGCGATGCGCAAAGACAGGTTGGACGGATCGGGCTTTGCCATCTTGCTGGTCGTGACGCTGCTATTGGCCTTTAACCAGATCATCGTCAAATATGTGAACCAAGGCATCCAGCCCGTGTTCTTTGCCGGTCTGCGCTCGGCCTTGGCCGTGGTGTTTGTCGCCAGCTGGCTTTGGTATCGCGGGCTATTGGGCCGGGTCAAATGGGCTGACATGGGCCCCGGCCTGTTGATGGGCGCCCTGTTCGCCATCGAATTTCTGGCCCTGTTCATTGCCCTTGACCTGACCACCGTCGGGCGGTCTGCACTGATCATGTATTCCATGCCGGTCTGGATGGGGATTCTGGCGCATTTCTTCCTGCCCGGTGAACGATCGACCCCGATGAAGGCGGCGGGCCTGGCCATCGCCTTTGCCGGCACGGCCTGGGCGATCTTGTCAAAGAACTCCTCGGGGCAACCCAGCCTTGTGGGGGATCTGTGCGCGCTGGTCGCCGCCTGGGGCTGGGCCGGCACCGCCTTTGTCGCCCGCAAGACCCGCCTGCGTGAGGCTGGTCCCGAGGCGCAACTGTTCTGGATGGTCGCCGTTTCGGCCCCCATGCTGCTGTTGGCTGCGATGTTCTTTGGCCCGCTTCTGCGCGACATCCAACCGATTCACTGGTTCTGGGTGGTGTTTCAGTCCGGCGTTGTGGTGGCGGGCGGATTTGTCACATGGCTGTGGCTGCTGTCGGTCTATCCGACCTCGACCGTGGCCAGCTTTTCCTTCCTGACGCCGATCTTTGCCATCTTTTTAGGCTATGTGATCTTTGACGAAGTGTTGTCGCCAAGCCTCATCGGCGCCTCTGTGCTGGTGTCACTGGGTATCATTTTGGTCAACCGGCGCGTGTAGAACCGGGCCAGAATCGGACTTCGGGCACAACGCGCCCTTTCACCTGAAATCTTATCCTCATGGGGCAAAGGCGCGGTCCTGCTGACATTTTCGCACCCCGTCCCCCAACCGTTCACCGGCTGTCCACCGATCCATCCACAGGGGGCGACCCAAAGGCCCAAACGCAACAGTTGGACGGACCGGTGGCGTCAAGCACAAAATCTTGGGGGTCATCCAAATAAAACGGTTGATGCCCCCCCGCGATTGCGGCAGTTTGCCAATGGTCGAAACAGGGTCGAGGGATACGATCCGTTTCGTGGGGAAGTCCTGTCACCACCGCCCGCAAGGGGCCCGCTCGTTCATCGAAAGGCGGGCGCGGTGGGCATGTGGCATCCCGGGACGGTGGAACAGATACGCACAGGGCGGCCAAAGCCTTGGCGACATGAAACGGAGAGACGGGGCACATGAAGATCGAGCGCAAGTTCACGGCGGCAGACACCGGGGCCTATGGCACCACCCAGTTCAACTTGCGGGTTTCCGAGATCCGCAACCCCGACGGCAAGATCGTATTCCGCAACGAAGCGGTCGAGGTCCCCGAGGGTTGGAGCCAGGTTGCCGCCGACGTTCTGGCGCAGAAATACTTCCGCCGGGCTGGCGTGCCCGCCCGCCTGAAGGCTGTCAAGGAAGCTGACGTTCCGAAATTCCTGTGGCGTTCCGTGCCGGATAACGTAGCCCTTGCCGATCTGCCCGAGGCAGACCGCTTTGGCGGGGAAACCTCGGCCAAGCAGGTCTTTGACCGTCTGGCCGGGGCTTGGACCTATTGGGGCTGGAAAGGTGGCTACTTTACCACCGAATCCGATGCCCGCGCGTATTACGACGAAATGCGCTTCATGCTGACCCGCCAGATGGGGGCGCCCAATTCGCCCCAGTGGTTCAACACCGGCTTGCATTGGGCTTACGGCGTCGATGGCCCGGCACAGGGGCATTATTACGTCGACCACAAGACCGGCGTTCTGACCGCCTCGACCAGCGCCTACGAACACCCCCAGCCGCACGCCTGCTTTATCCAGTCGGTCAAGGATGATCTGGTGGGTGACGGCGGCATCATGGACCTGTGGGTGCGTGAGGCGCGCCTGTTCAAATACGGTTCCGGCACCGGCACCAACTTTTCCAGCTTGCGCGGCGAGGGCGAAAAGCTGTCGGGCGGCGGCAAGTCGTCGGGCCTGATGGGGTTCCTTAAAATCGGGGACCGCTCGGCTGGGGCGATCAAATCCGGCGGCACCACGCGGCGGGCGGCCAAGATGGTGATCTGCGACATGGATCACCCCGACATCGAGGAATTCATCAACTGGAAGGTGATCGAGGAGCAAAAGGTTGCCTCCCTCGTCGCCGGTTCCAAGGTCCATGAGGCGCGCCTGAACGACATCTTCGCGGCAATCAAAACCTGGGACGGCACCGCCGCCGATTCGGTTGATCCGCTGAAGAACCCCGCGCTGAAAACCGCGATCAAGGCCGCCAAAAAAGCGATGATCCCCGACACCTATACCTTCCGCATCCTGCAATATGCGGCGCAGGGCTTCACCTCGATCGAATTCCCGACCTACGACACCGATTGGGATTCCGAGGCCTACATGACCGTGTCTGGTCAAAACTCGAACAACTCGGTCCGCGTAACCGATGACTTCCTCAAGGCTGTCCGCGATGATGCCCCGTGGGAACTGATCCGCCGCACCGATGGCAAGACCGCCCGCACCGTGTCGGCCCGCGAGTTGTGGGACCAGATCGGCCACGCCGCCTGGGCCTGCGCCGACCCCGGCATCCAGTTTCACGACACAGTCAACGCCTGGCACACCTGCCCCGGGGATGGCGCGATCCGCGGATCGAACCCCTGTTCGGAATACATGTTCCTGGACGATACGGCCTGCAACCTCGCGTCAATGAACCTGCTGACCTTCTTCAAGGCGGGCCGGTTCGATGCCGATGCCTATATGCATGCTTCGCGCCTGTGGACCATCACGCTGGAAATCTCGGTGATGATGGCGCAGTTCCCGTCCAAGGAAATCGCGCAGCTGTCCTATGACTTCCGCACGCTGGGCCTTGGCTACGCCAACATCGGCGGCCTCTTGATGAACATGGGCCTTGGCTATGACAGCCGCGAGGGCCGCGCCCTGTGTGGTGCCCTGACCGCCATCATGACCGGTGTCGCCTATGCCACATCTGCCGAGATGGCCCGCGAACTGGGCGCCTTCCCCGGCCATGCCCGCAACGCCGACCACATGCTGCGCGTCATCCGCAACCACCGCAACGCCGCCTATGGCAAGAAGACCGGCTATGATGGCCTGAACGTCGCCCCCGTCGCACTGGACCTGTCGGGCTGCCCCGATGCGACCCTTGTGGAACTGGCCAAAATGGCCTGGGACGAGGCACTTGCCTTGGGCGAGGCGCACGGCTATCGAAACGCCCAAACCACCGTCATCGCCCCCACCGGCACCATCGGTCTGGTGATGGACTGCGATACGACCGGCATCGAGCCCGACTTTGCGCTGGTCAAGTTCAAGAAACTGGCTGGTGGCGGCTACTTCAAGATCATCAACCAGTCGGTTCCGGCTGCTCTTGAAAAGCTGGGCTATTCAACCTCGCAAGTGGCCGAAATCATCGCCTATGCCGTCGGCCATGGCTCCATCGGCAACTGCCCCGGCATCAACACCACCGCACTGATCGGCCATGGCTTTGGCGCGCGTGAGATTGAAAAGATCGAAGGCGCCCTGCCCTCCGCCTTTGACATCCGCTTTGTGTTCAACCAGTGGACGCTGGGCGAGGATTTCTGCGCCAAAACCCTGGGCATCCCGTCCGAAAAACTGACCGACCCCAGCTTTGACCTGTTGCAGCACCTGGGCTTTACCAAGGCGCAAGTGCAGGCCGCCAACGACCACATCGTCGGCACCATGACGCTGGAGGGCGCGCCCTTCCTGCGCAAGGAACACTATTCGGTGTTCGACTGCGCCAACCCCTGCGGCAAGATCGGCAAACGTTTCCTGTCGGTCGAAAGCCATATCCACATGATGGCCGCCGCCCAAAGCTTCATCTCGGGCGCCATTTCCAAAACCATCAACATGCCCAACAACGCCACCATCGTGGACGCGCTTGCCGCTTACGAGTTGTCGTGGTCGCTGGGCATCAAGGCAAACGCGCTTTACCGCGACGGCTCCAAACTGTCGCAGCCCCTCGCCTCGGCTTTGGTTGCCGATGACGAGGAGGCAGAGGAGATTCTGGCCACCGGGTCCGCCCCGGAAAAGGCCACCATGCTGGCCGAGAAGATCGTCGAGCGGATCATCTACAAGGAAATCATCCGCACCAACCGCGAAAAGCTGCCCGAACGTCGCAAGGGCTATACCCAAAAGGCCATCGTCGGTGGGCACAAGGTTTACCTGCGCACCGGCGAATATGGTGACGGGCGCCTGGGCGAGATATTCATCGACATGCACAAAGAGGGCGCTGGTTTCCGCGCCATGATGAACAACTTTGCCATCGCCATCAGCGTCGGCCTGCAATACGGCGTGCCGCTGGATGAATATGTCGAGGCTTTCACCTTCACCCGGTTCGAACCGGCCGGCATGGTGCAGGGCAACGACTCGGTCAAGAATGCCACCTCGATCCTGGACTACATCTTCCGCGAACTGGCGATCAGCTATCTGGACCGCACCGATCTGGCCCATGTCAAACCGACCGGCCATTCCTTCGACGACCTTGGCCATGGCAACGAGGAAGGCAAACGCAACATCTCGGAAGTGTCCGACGCCGCCGCGACCCGCGGGCTCGAGGTGCTGAAACAAATCTCCTCGACCGGCTATCTGCGCAAGCGGGTGCCTCAGGAACTGGTGGTGATGCAAGGCGGCCTTGGCGGCGTTCAGGGTCTGGGCGGCGCGGGTGACCCGATGTCCAACCTGAACATGCTGGTACCTGAAACCGCCCGCTCTGCCGTGGGTGGCGGCTTTGCCTCCTCAGGTGTGGTCTACAGCACCGGTACGGCGCTGGGGTCCGGCACGGTCGGCATCGACCATAGGGTCAAGGCAAAGATGCAAGGCTACGAAGGCGACCCCTGCGGCGAGTGCGGCAACTACACACTGGTCCGCAACGGCACCTGCATGAAGTGCAATACCTGCGGCGGCACCAGCGGATGTAGCTGAACGCGTTGTGCGTGTTGCAGGTAGGGGCAATGATGCTCCCAAATCGGGGTACTCTCGTCCCAAGCGGGTGAAAAGCTTGTCCCGAGGCATGAAATGATAGCAAAAGGCCTGCGCAACTGCCACGCGCAGGCCTTTTTGTTGCGATTATTGGGAGGGACATCAAACGGGAACGAACAGTGCCGGCTCGGCGACCAAGGCAAACGTGATGCGGGAAAGGGCAGGAAATTTGTTTCAGCCATTTAATTGCGGGTCTTTGTCAAGCCTGTTTCTGTGTCCGTGCCGGGGTCATGGTCCTTTTCGAGGTCGCGGCCTCATGTTGATGTTCGGGTCGGGTGCCTCAACGTATGCAACGACGGTCCAAGGGGCGTCAGCCGAAACAACGAGGTCACCGCAACCACCGTCCCGGCGGGACATCACAGGTCTGGCGTCAGCCCTGCAATCTCGGGGTTGGGTCTGTGTCGATCACGCTGTCATTTCTTTTCCCCATTCAAATGATGCGCCATCGACCCAGATGCAGTGAAGGATCACCGCCAGTTTTCGCGCCACGGCCACCTGCGCCTTCTTCATGCCGTTGCGTTTGGCCAGTCGAAGCCCCCACGCCTTCAGTGCGCACCATCGTTTGGTGCGATGGTGGAGAACACTGGCGGCCTCGAAGAGGTAGGTTCGCAGCAACCGATCTCCCCAGCGTGAGACATGGCCAGTCGTGTCCATTTCGCCCGACTGCTTTCGCCTCGGCGTGAGGCCGAGATAGGCGCCAACTGTTGCGGCGCTTCGGAAGCGGGAGGGGTCGTCGATGGTATGCCGGAAGGTCAGAGCCGTCACCACGCCGATGCCCGGTACGGTCATCATGCGCCGTGTCGTCTCATCCTCTCTCGCAAGATGGCGGATCTGACGATCCAGGCCGTCGAGTTCACGGCAAACGTGTTCGTGCACGGAAAGGAGTGGCTGCAATACCGGCCACAACACGTGACCGTCTCCGGTCAGTTCGCTTACGCGGCGCTGAAACTGTCCGGCGATCGAGCGCGGGAAGATCAGACCGCGCGCATCGTTTTCATCGCTCTTGTTCATCCGGACCGAGAGCGCGGCGTGGGCGTGGCGGGCGTCGATGCAGACGACGGGAAGGCCAATCCGCTTGAGTTCATGCCAGGGCCAGCTCGACATGGCGCCAGTTTCAAAGCCGATCCGTTCCGCCATCGGGGCCCTCTTCGCCAGCAGCGCCGCCAATGCACCGGGATCCGATTTGCCGCGGCCTTCGAAGACCAGCTTGCCGGTCTCATCCACAACACAAATTGCCGTCTCCTTTTGTGAGACGTCCAACCCGACATACTGCTTCATGGTGGCATCCTCCCTATAGACCAAATGCAGCCAGCAGCGCGCGCTCCGAGGCACATACCGCCATCGTCGATTGGCCGGACCGCGACAAATCCCAAAGAATCGGTTCAGTCGATTTGGCCTTCATAAAAGGAAAAGTGATTCGGGCAGGAGATCCACTCTAGGTAGAAGACATTTCAAGAGTCTAATTCTACCTTAAGTAGCAATAGCGGAACATTTGTGGATTTTCAGACTTTGGTCCTAATGGTTTTTGGACCATGGGCCCATGCTTTTTCAGACCTTGGGACTCGTGTCAGCGGACCCCGATACCTACGCTTTGTAGCAGAATTGTGCCGCGTCAGATTGGTGCCCCGGAAAGGGACTGCCAGTCCTTTCCCTCTAGAAGGAGTGAAATCAGATGGTTATGTTGAATACGGACGACCTTTCCCATATCCTGAACCAGATCAAGATTGCCGAAGCGCATACGCAACTGATGGGTGCCCTTGGTCCGAACCCGACGGATGCGCAGATTGCGGCCGCCCTCGCAACGCTGGTCGCGAGCCCGCTGATGCCCTTTGGCCTGCGGACCGTGGATGGCAGCTTCAACAACTTTTTGCCGGGGATGGAGCGGTTCGGGTCGTCGGACCAGGTAATGGACCGGCTCCTGACGCCCAATTACGGCGACGCGGGCGTCAATATCAATCCGTTTGACCCGAACTTTGGCAACGGCACTTCATACACGCAGACCTCGGGCGATGTGTATGACACCGAGCCGCGCACGATTTCCAACCTGGTGGCCGATCAGACACTGAACAACCCGGCGGCCATTGCGGCGGCCCTGGCGGCTGGCGGTGTGACCGGGGTCGAGGCGCTGACGATTGTGAACGAGATCTTGGCAGCCCATCGCGCAGCGTTGCAGGAACGCGCCGAGGCCGTCAGCGCGGGCGTCCATGATGCGACAGCCGAGGCGGCGGCGGCAGATGCGGTGGCTGCGGCCGAGAGCGGCGCGCAGACGGCGGACGATGCGCTGAGCGCAGCCGAAGCGGCCAAGGCGGGTGCCGATGCGGCGCTGACGGATGCAACGCAGGCATTGGCCGATGCGCAGGCGGCACTGGATGCCTTGCCGGCAGCGGGCGATGTCCCGGCAGCGCAGGCGGCTGTGGACAGTGCCACGGCGGCACTGGCGGTGACACAGGATGATGCGACGGCGGCGGATGCGGCGCTGGCGGCGGCGACCTCGGCGCTCGCAGCGGCGGATCTGGCGTTGATTATTGCGACCGCGCGCCGCGACATGGCGCAAGAGATCAAGGTCGAGGCGGATGCTGGTGTCGCCGCCGCCCAAGGCGAGGTGGCCGAGGCGCAGGCCGCGCTGGATGGTGTGCTGGCGGGTCTGGGCCTGATGGTCGAGGAGGTTGCCGAACAGTTGGCCGATGCGCAAACGACCTACGATTCCAATGTCGCTTTTGCAGAATCGATAGCAGCGGAGCTGGCGCTGGCGCAGGCGGCGCTGGATGCGGCAGTGGCCGACCAGAGTGCAGCACAGGACGCCCACGATCTGGCGTTGGCCGATCAGGCCCTTGCCGGGGATGCGCTGGTGCAAGCGCTGATTGATCTGGACGCGGCACAGGCGGCGTTGAACGACGCGGCGGGCGACCCCGTCGTGCAGGCGGCCTACGACGCGGCGGTGATTGCCTTTGATGCGGCCACCACGGCGGCGGCGGATGCTGATCAGGCAGTAGTGGACGCGCTGGCAACGCTCCAGGCGGCGCAGGCTGCGATGGACACGGCGACCACCGACCATGCCGGAGCCCAAACTGCCAATGACGCGGCGCAGGCGCCGCTGGCGGGGCTGGCAGCGGCTTTGGCTGCGGCGCAGGCCGATGCCGATGCCGTGACCGCTGCAACCGATGCCGTGCAAGCGGCCGAGGCCGAGTTGGCCGGGCAAGAGGGCAGTGCCGCGCTGATGGCCGTGGTTCTGGCCCGCGCCGAGACCGCGCTGACCAACGCCACTGCCAACCTGACCGCTGCCGAAGCTGCCCATGCGGCGGCGGCGGCGCAGGCCAGTGCGGCACAGGGCGCGCTGACTGCCGCGCAGGCCTTGCTGGCAACGGCGCAGGCCGCGCTGGACGGCGTGACTGAAACGGATGCAGCCCGCGCTGCCGCCGAGGCCGCGCTGGATGCCGCCGAGGCCGCCCATGACGCCGCAGTGACCGAGGCCCAGTCAGCGGCGGATGCCCTGACCGGCGCCCAGACAGCGGCAACCGAGGCTGAAACGGCGCTGACCGATGCCCAGTCGGCGCTGGACGCGCTGGCCGCTCCGCGTATCGAGGATGCTGAGGCCGTGCAGGCCGAGGCCGATCTGGCCGCCCTGCTGGAGGCCCATGGCATCACCATGGACGGCGACAACGTGCTGATCCCCAATGTGGACACCGGTCTGGCTGCGCCGTTCAGCGGGTTCTTCACGATCTTTGGCCAGTTCTTTGACCATGGTCTGGACCTGACCGCCAAGGGTGGGGCGGGCAATGTCATCATCCCGTTGCAGCCCGATGATCCGCTGTATGTGGTGGGCAGCCGCACCAATTTCATGGTTCTGACCCGCGCCACCAATGACAGCATCGACCCCGGTGCCGATGGGCTGGTGGGCACAGCGGATGACATCCGCAACAACACCAACGAAACCACACCCTGGATCGACCTGAACCAGGTTTACACCTCGAATCCGTCCCATCAGGTGTTCTTGCGCGAATATGTGCTGGACAGCGAGGGTCGGCCGGTGGCCACGGGCCAGATGCTGGAAGGCGAGGCGGGTGGACCGCCGACATGGGCCGACGTCAAGGCGCAGGCAGCCAATCTGCTCGGCATCCAGATGTCGGATCTGAATGCCACCAGCGTGCCCTTGCTGGTGACGGACCTGTATGGCGAGTTTGTGCGCGGCGACAACGGCCTTCCGCTGCTGATGACAGCAACCGGCCCCATCGAGGGCAACCTGGCAAATCCGGTGGATGCCATGACCGGTCTGTCGGCCGGGCGCGCCTTCCTGAACGACATCGCCCACGCGGCGGCGCCCAAGCCTGGTCTGGTGGCAGATGCCGATGATGTGGCCGGTGGTCATGTCGCGGCGGGTCAGTATGACGACGAACTGCTGGGCCAGCATTTCATCGTCGGTGACGGGCGCGGCAATGAAAACATCGCCCTGACCGCAACCCACACGATTTTCCACAGCGAGCACAACCGTCAGGTCGAGGCGATCAAGGCTACGGTTTTGGCGCCCAATAGGGATGGGGTCGTCGATCTGGCTTTCCTGAACGAATGGTTGTCGGTTCCGGTCACCGAACTGCCGACTGATCTGTCGTCGCTGATCTGGGATGGCGAGCGGCTGTTCCAGGCGGCCCGCTTCTCGACCGAGATGGTCTATCAGCATCTGGTGTTTGAAGAGTTTGCCCGCACCGTGGCCCCGGATATCGACCCCTTCGTCTTCTCGAACACGGTGGGTCTGGACCCGGCGATCAGCCAGGAATTTGCCCAAGTCGTTTACCGCTTTGGCCATTCCATGCTGAACGAAAACGTCCAGATGCTGAATGTGGCCGAACGTCAGGTCGTGGACACTGACGGCAACCCGGTGTTCGACGCCGAAGGCGCGCCGGTGATGGAGCAATATGTCCAGCCGACCGAGATGGGGCTGATCGAGGCCTTCCTGAACCCACAAGGCTTCATCAATGCCGGGGGTGCTCTCAACCCGGCGGGCGAGACGGTGGCCCATGTTTCCGCAGGGGCGATTCTGCGCGGCATGACCACGCAGATCGGCAACGAGATTGACGAATTCGTCACCTCGGCACTGCGAGACAATCTGGTGGGGTTGCCGCTGGACCTGGCTGCGCTGAACATCGCCCGGGCCCGTGACACCGGTATCCCGTCGCTGAACGAGGCGCGGCGGCAGCTGTTTGAATCGACCAATGACACGGCGCTGAAGCCCTATGACAACTGGTTCGATTTTGCGGCCAACCTGAAGACGCCGCTGTCGATTGTGAACTTCATCGCGGCCTACGGCACGCATGACAGCCTGACCCAGCCCGGCATGACGCTGGAGCAAAAGCGCGAAGCGGCGATGAACCTGGTATTCCAGACCGCAGACAGCCCGGCCGACCGGCTGGACTTCCTGAACAGCACGGGCACTTGGGCTGGCACGGAAAGCGGGCTGAACGATGTCGACTTCTGGATCGGCGGTCTGGCTGAATCGCTGATGGCCTTTGGGGGCAAGCTGGGATCAACCTTTACCGCCGTCTTTGAACTGCACATGGAAAACCTGCAGGCGGGCGACCGGTTCTATTACCTCAGCCGCACCCAGGGCATGAACCTGCTGAGCGAGTTGGAAGGCGACAGCTTTGCCGAGTTGATCCGTCGCAACACCGACACCGAATACCTGAACGACGAGTTGGGCGGGCTGCACATCGGGTCGGCCTTCAAGGCGGCGGAATACGCGATCGAGATGAACCAGAACCTGCAATACAACGCAGGGCTGGGGTCGCTGGACCCGACCGATCCGAACAACCTGCTGAACCCCAACCTGGTGATCCGTCAGGACACCAATGGCGATACTGTGCCGGATTACCTGCGCTTCATGGGGGACCAGCATGTGATCCTGGGCGGCACGCACAACGGGGAAACCATCATCGGCGGAGCCGGGGATGACGTGATCTGGGGTGAGGGCGGCAACGACTATCTGGAGGGTGGCCGGGGCGTTGACCACATTGATGCCGGTGCCGGCAACGACATCATCACAGATTCGGGCACCGATCTGGGTGCGGCGGACGTGCTGAAGGGTGGCGACGGTGATGACATCATCAACGGCGGCATGGGTCTGGACCTGATCTTTGGTGGAAACGGCAAGGACGTGCTGGTTGGCGGGTCCGAGGCCAAAGACCTGTTCGGCGGCCAGGGTGACGACTTCATCCGCGCCCCGAGCGGTGCAGGCGTCATGATGGGCAACGAGGGCGACGACTGGATCGAAGGCGCCGGGATGATGGGCACCCTGACGGGTGACAGCTCTCAACTGTTCTTCAACTCGCGCATCATCGGGCATGACATCATGTTTTCCGGCCCGAACGACGGCGATTTCGACGGTGAGACGGGCGATGACATCATGGTCCAGAGCCTGGGCGTGAACCGCAACAACGGTATGGCGGGCTTTGACTGGGTCACCCATCAGGATGCGGGCCTGGGGGTGGATGCCAACATGAACGTCGGCATCTTCGTCAACCAGGAGGCCAACATCCTGCGCGACCGCTTTGATCTGGTCGAGGGTCTGTCTGGCTCTGCCCATGATGACCGGCTGACCGGACGCAATGTGGCGCGGGGTGCGGCCGACCCCTTGGGGAATGCGGCGCAGGCCGGGGCGACGGATCCCGTCGAAAGCTTTTCGAACACGCTCTTGGAAAAGAACCTGGACCTGATCGACGGGTTGCGCGATCTGGTGCAATTCTTGATGGACGAGCGTGAGGCGGCGACCGGGTCGGCCACGTTCGATGTCTATAACACCAATCAGGTGGATGGGGCGGGCAACCCTACGGGTCAGGTGCTGCAGGGTGTGATGAACACCGCAGATGGCAGCGACATCATTCTGGCCGGGGCTGGCAGCGATACGATGGCCGGCATGTCGGGCAACGACATTCTGGACGGCGACAAGACGCTGAACGTCTTTATCGCCATCCTGGACGGGGCGGGCAACCTGATCGGGACGGCGTCTCGGCTGACCGCGCAAGTTCTGGATGCAACGGGCGAGGCGCTGTTTGGCGGTCTGAGCCTGGAGTCCTTGCTGTTTGCCCGGACCATCGCGCCCAACCAGTTGGAGGCACGTCGTCAGATCACCAACGAGGGCGAAGCCGGCGATGTTGACGTCGCAACCTTCTGGGATGTGGCCGACAACTATACGATCACCGTCAATGCGGATGGCAGCCTGACCGTGACCCATGACACGGCCACTGCGGGCGCGATTGACCCGCAAACCGGGCGGCCGCTGGAGTTGGAAGGCACCGACCACGTCAGCAATGTTGAAATCCTGCGCTTCGGCGATGGGGTGGAGATCATCGTGCAAGACCTGCTGAACGAACCGCCGGTCATCACCTCGGCCAGCACAGTTTCGGTGACGGAAAACGGCGCGGCTGCGTTGACCGTGACGGCAACCGACGCCAACGGCGATGTGCTGACCTATTCGATCAGCGGCGGTGCCGATGCGGCGCTGTTCACCATCGACGCGGCAACCGGGGCGCTGACCTTCAACGCGGCACCCAACTTTGAAGCGCCGGGCGACGCGGGGGCGGACAACGTCTATGACGTGACTGTCTCGGTTTCGGACGGGGTGGCCAGCGTGGATCAATTGCTGGCTGTCACCGTCACCAATGCGGATGAGGCCGGCAGCGGCACGGTCACGATTTCGGACGCCACCCCGACGCAAGGCCAGGCCATGACCATGGCCCCGGTCACGGCAGACCCGGATGGGATTGTGACCGAAAACTATCAGTGGCAGCGGTCCACCGATGGCGGGGCGACCTGGGTCAATGTCGGTGCGGCCACGGCGGCACCGGCGGGTTACACCCCGACAGCAACGGATGGCGAAAGCCTGCTGCGGGCCACGGTGACGGTGACGGACGGGGCCGGGGCGGTGACGACCTGGGCTTCGGCGGCCTCGGCGCCGGTGGGGCGGCTCATCTCGACCAATGCGGCCACGATCAACGGCACGGCGGGCGCGGATGGCATTCTCGGCGGGTTCGGCAGCAACACCATCAACGGCGGCGCTGGCGACGACACGGTCAACGGCGGGCTGGGCAATGACTCGATCCGCTGGACGGCCGGCGGGGGGCGCGATGTGATCAACGGCAGCCTTGGAACGGATACGTTCATCGCGACGGGTAGTGCTGCGGCAGAAACCTTTACGATCTATGCCGTGGGCAACAGCATCCTCGTCAACAACGCCGCGGCGCGGGCCGATCTGGCCACCGCGCTGGGTGGGGCGCCTGCTCTGGCGACCGGGACCGAAATTGTCATCACCCGGACCGTGGGCGGTGTCACCTCGATCATTGCCGAGTTGGACAATGTCGAAGAGATCGCCATCAACACGCTGAACACCACTACCAACAATGGCAACGGCACCGTGGACGGTGGGCCGACCCAGGGTGATACGGTTGTGGTGCGCGGCAACTTTGGCCTGTTTGCCACCAGCCTGAACTATTCGACCATCACGGTGGTCGGGTCCGATGCCAATGACACGGTCGATGTCACGGGGCTGGAATCAGATCACCGGGTCGTGCTGGACGGCCAGGGTGGTCAGGATGCGATCGTGGGCGGTACCCGCCCGCAGGACATACTGGTCGGCCCGGACGGCCTGCCCGTGGCCACCGGGGATCATGTGGTCCAAGGCGGCGAAGGCGATGACGTGTTTGTCAAATCCGGCACCGCGATCAACCACTTCTACGGCGCAGAAGGCAGCGACACGATCGACTATAGCGGCATCGACCGTCGGATCGTCGTGCGGCTGGGCGATGATGAGGGCGAGACAGGCGATGCCTGGACGGCCACCAATGTCGACTGGCTGGACAGCATCGAGAACGTCATCGGCAGCGGGCGGGCGGACGCCTTCCATGCTGGCGAGGGCGTGAACGTGATCACCGGTGGTGGCGGGCGCGACATGTTCCGCTTCGGCAGCGCGGATGACGCGGACGGCGACGTGATCACCGACTTTGCGGTGGGCGACCGTATCCATCTGTCCCAGATCGACGCTGACGAGGGGGCGCGGGGCAACAACGGCTTCACGCTGGCCGGCGAAGGGCAAACCCCTGCGGCAGGGCTGCTGGCGATAGAAGAGGTCGAAACCGGGGTCTACCTGCTGCAAGGGCATACGGATGACGATGGCCAGGCCGACTTTACCCTGACCGTCCATGCGACCCGGCCGTTGACGGCGGGTGACATCATCCTGTGATCCGGTTGGGCGGCGGCGGGACAACCGCCGCCGCCCAGCACTTTGGTCCTGAAAGGTTCTTTCCATGTCGATGTCCCGCGCTGCCCCAGACCGTCTGACCCAATCGCGTGCCCGGATGCAGGCCAGCGACCTGTTGCGTCTGGACCTGCGGCAATTCTGGCTGGTGCTGTTTGGACTGTCGGGGCTGATCAACATTCTGGCGCTGACCGGGTCGATCTACATGATGCAGGTCTATGACCGGGCGCTGGTCAGCGGATCGGTCGAAACGCTGGCCTTCCTGTCGGCGCTGACCTTGGGGCTCTATCTGTTTCAGGGCGCGTTCGACACGATTCGCGCCCAAATTCTGGTGCGGCTGGGGGCGCGGCTGGATCGCCGTCTGGCCCCGATCGCCCACCGCATTGCCATCGACATGCCGCGCTATGGCTATACCACCACCGAGGCGCTGGAGCGCAGCCGCATGGTGGACACCCTGCGCGGCTTTCTGACCAGCGGCGCCCCCCCTGCCCTGTTCGACCTGCCCTGGATGCCAGTTTTCCTGGTGTTCTGCTATGTGCTGCACCCCGTGCTGGGGGCCGTCACACTGGGCGGGGCGGTGGTGCTGGCGCTGTTGACCGTGGTGGCCGAGGTCCGGTCGCGCAAGGTGTCTCAGGCGGTGCAGCAGGCGCTTATCCTGCGCAACACTGCCGCCGAGAGCCATTCGCGCAATTCGGACGTGCTGATTGCGATGGGCGCCACCGAACGCGCCGTCGACCGCTTCGTCAAGCTGAACGACGAGCATCTGGAGTTGCAGACCCGCACCTCGGATTCGGGGGCAACGATTTCCAGCATTTCGCGGATGCTGCGGCTGATATTGCAATCGGCCCTGCTGGGTCTGGGGGCGATGCTGGTGATCGGGGGCGAGATGTCGGCAGGGTCGATCATCGCGGTGTCGGTCGCCTCGGCGCGCGCGCTGGCGCCGATTGACCAGGTGCTGGGCAACTGGCGCGGCATTCTGGCGGCGCGGCAGGCCTATGCTCAATTGGTCGAGACGCTGGCCGCCGCCCCGGCCAAGACGCGTCCAGTGGACCTGCCCCTGCCCAAGGACAGCCTCAAGGTGGAAAACCTGACGGTGGCCTCGCCGGCGACGGGGCGGGTATTGTTGTCGGATGTGTCATTTGAACTGAAGGCGGGCCAGGCGCTCGCGGTGCTGGGGCCGTCAGGGGGGGGGAAATCCACCTTGATCCGGGCGCTGGCCGGGGTGTGGCCGCCCCTGCGCGGGTCGGTGCGGCTGGATGGGGTGAACCTGTCGCAGATCGCGCAGGACCGGTTGGCGCAGGTGCTGGGCTATCTGCCGCAGGACGTGAACCTGTTCGACGGCACCATCGTCGAGAACATTGACCGCTTTGCCGAGCAGCGCGATTCGCAGGCGATTTACGCCGCCGCCACGGTGGCGGGCGTTCATGCGATGATCGTCGCCATGCCCGACGGCTATGACACCCAGGTCGGCACTCGGGGCACGGCGATGTCGGCGGGGCAGCGGCAGCGCATCGGCCTTGCGCGGGCGCTCTATGGCGCGCCGTTCCTTGTTCTGCTGGACGAGCCCAACGCGTCGCTGGATGCCGCAGGGGAAAAGGCGCTGAACGAGACGATCCGCACCATTCGCGACCGTGGCGGCATCGTCGTCGTGGTCGCCCACCGGTCCAATGTGCTCAGCGCGGTGGACCTGGTCGCTGTGGTCCAGAATGGCAAGCTGGCCGCCTTTGGCACCAAGGAAAGCGTTCTGGCCAACCGGTCGGGTGAGGTTGCGGTGCCTGCCGCGATTGGCGGGGGGGCGCGGGCATGACAGTGCACATCCAGACCACCGGCCGCACTGCCCCCACCGGCCACCGCCGCCCCTATGAGACGGCGGCCACGCCGGACATGACGGCGGCGCGGTCCTTTGGCGCGCTGATCGTCGCGCTGGCGGCCTATGTGCTGTCGGTTGCCCAAGCCAAGGCCGAGGGCGAGCCCAGCCCCTCGCGCCCGGAACCGCAGCCAGAGGTCCTTGATAGCGGCCCCGGCCTGTCTGTAACCGACATCACCACTCCCGAAATCGGAGATGTGGTCAACGCCCTGGCCGCCCCGGCGCGGGTTTATGACGGCGAGCCGGTCGACACCCGCCCGCTGATCGCCGCGCACAGCTTTGCGCTGCCCCCGCTGTCGGCCCAGATGACCGAGGCCGTCTTTACCGACGCGGACCTTGTGCCTGACACCGACTTTCTTTGACCCTTTGCCGAGCAGGTTGCCGCCATGTCCTATTCCCGCCCCCTGACCCCCGATGCCCTGGCCCGCCGCGAAGCGCGCGGGATGCGCAACCGTCTGTTGACGGCGGCGGTTCTGGCCGTGGCGCTGTGCGCCGGGGTCGGTGGCTGGGGTGCCACGGCGCGGCTGCACTCGGCCGTTGTAGGCAGCGGCATGGTCAAGGTGGACCGCGAGTTGAACACCTTGCAGCATGAAATCGGCGGATCGGTCGGCGCGATCCTGGTGGCGCCGGGCCAGATAGTAACCAAGAGTCAGGTTCTGATCACGCTGGACACCACCGACCTGCTGGCCGAGCGCCGCCTGCTGGCCGGCCAACGCCTGGATCTGTCCGCGCGCATCCTGCGTCTGCGGGCCGAACGGGACGGTCTGGCAGCGTTGCAGGTGCCTGCGGGCTTTGGCGCGGGCGATCCCGCGGCGGCCGATATCCTGCGCGGCGAAACCGTGCTGTTCGATCTGGCCACCGCCGAACGCGCCGCCCGGCGCATGGCCCTGACATTGCAGGGCGAGCGGCTGCACGAAGAGGGCAAGGCGCTGGAGGCGCGACGCCAGGCGCTGGAAACCCAATCCGACATCCTGACCGCATCCTTTGAACGCAATGCAAAACTGATTGCCAAGGGGTCGCTGGCGGGCAATGCGGCGGAGTCGATTGAAGCCGATCTGGCGCGCCTGACGGGCGAACTGGGCGAAGTTGGGGCCAATGTCTCGGCCAATCTGGTGCGCCTGACCGAGGTGCAGAGGGAATTGCTTCGGGTGGACCAGTTGGCCGCCTATGAGGCGCACCGTCAGATGCGCGAGATCGAGCCGCGTCTGGTAGAGCTGGATCAGCGCATTGCCGCTCTTAACACTCGGGTCGAACGGGCGGTGCTGCGGGCGCCCGTCGGTGGGACGATCAACGAACTGGCGGTGAACACGCTGGGTCAAATCGTCAGCCCTGGTCAGGTTCTGGCCACACTGGTGCCCACGGATGCCAAGCTGGTGATCGAGTTCCAGATTGCCCCGACCGACATTGACCAGATCGCGCTGGGGCAGCTTGCCCGCCTGCGCTTTGCCGCCTTCAACCAGCGCACAACGCCAGAACTGCCGGGTCAGGTGGAACGCATCGCCGCTGCCGCAACGACCGACCCGGTGACGGGAATGCAGGTCTACATCGCCACGGTTGCCCTTGCCTCGGGTGCGGCCCTGCCTGCGGGGGTCAAGTTGTTGCCGGGAATGCCGGTCGAGGTTTTTGTGACCACAGCCGAGCGGACACCCATGGACTATCTATTCAAACCAATTGCCGACAGCATGGCGCGCGCCATGACCGAAGAATAACAGGCCGCCAAATCCGGATGAAACGCGTCTAAATAACAGGATGGGCCGGCGATGCGGGACGCGACAAACTCGGCAAACTGGCCGCCGATTTCAGGAGTTTTTACGGACTTGAAGCTGGCAGTCGCTTATCATTGGTCCAGGCTGGGCCTGACCAATCAGTTCTTGGTGATTGCCGTCGTCATGATCGCGGTTTTGGCATTCTGGTCATCGCGGGCGCAAAATGGCATTGCCGCCAATGCCATGGTCGAAAGCGCGCTGGAGGTGGAGCAGGCCTTGGTGACAATGGCGCTGAGCCGGGTTGTGGGCGATGCGCCGATGCGGCGACGGCTGGACGGACAACTGCGCCACAGAATCAAGGTGGCCACCTCCCTGGCACTGAACACGCGGTTCATCGACAAGATCAAGATTTGGGGCGTTGACGGGCTTTTGCTCTACGATTCGACCACAGATGTGCCCGATGCGATTTTGGGCGATGCCGCGGTGGGTTCGGCGTTGTCCGGTCAAAAGGTGATGTCGCGGGTCGACGGCGACAGTGTCGAAAACCGGTCCGAAACCGAAATATCGGGCATCGTCTATGAGGTGTACATGCCACTGCGCAATGCGCGGGGCGAGATCATCGGGGTGGCCGAACTTTATTGCAGCACACGACTGCTGCTGGACCGGTTCGACGAGATGATCCGGTCGACCGATTCGCTGCGGATCGGGGTGCTTGTCATCGGGCTTTTTCTGGTCTTTGTGCTGACGCGATTCGCCCAGCGCCAGATCGCGGCCCAAGCCTGGGATTTGCAGGAAAACCTGGCCGCCACACAGGAGCTGGCGCGGCACAACGCCGACCTTCTGGCCGAATCGGTCGAATTGCGCCGCGCTTCGGCCGATGCGGGCGACCGTCTGCTGCACCAGATCGGCGCCGATCTTCACGATGGCCCGATCCAGTTGCTGTCGATTGCGGCCCTCTATCAAAGCCAGGTTTCGGTCGATGTGGCGGACGAGGACAGCGCCCGCAAATCCCGCGAACTGACGGACAAGGCGCTCAAGGCGCTGCGCAACATTTCGACCGATCTGATCCTGCCCAGAATTGCGGGCCTGAGCCTGCAAGAGGCGCTGGAGCAATTGGTGATCGAGTTTCAGAGCGATACCGCGCTGAATGTGACGATGTTTCTGGACGCCGAGCCCGAACACTTGCCGCAACCCCGTCTGGTGGTCGCCTACCGCATCGTGCAGGAATCGTTGAACAACTGCCGCAAACACGCCCCAGGCGCCGATATAACGCTGACCCTGCGACGCGACGGCACAAGTGCCGTGATCGAGATCCGGGACTTGGGGCCCGGACTGGGTGTCACTTTGTCCAGAGAGCCCCTGGGTCTGGGCATCCTTGGCATGGAGAACCGGGCACGCAGTGCGGGCTGCGAGTTTCGAATCGTAACTTTGCCAAGCGGCGGCACCTGCGTCACGTTGATGGTGCCTTTGTCGGCCACAAATTGAAACGCGCAACAGATTCGTCCCCGGCATCGTGGCGCTTGCGGTTGGAAATGAGGGGTATTATGGTGCCGAACTATTGATGATGGTGGATTTTTAGATTGTAGCAATGCGGGCAACACATATTTTCCAAGTATTGCTGCAACTTTGACAAAGTTTTGCCATATATCTAGCCTGGGAACGGTGAGTGGGAAAACCGGTCCTGTTGAGTGAAGGGAACGGTTTGGGGAATGCGCAAGCATCGAATTGCATTTGTGGACGATCATCCGGTCGTTCTGGCTGGTTTGGCAGAATTGGTTGGCAAGGATGAAAGATATGACGTGATCGAAACCGGCACGGCAGCGTGGGACGCGCTGCAGATTGCGCGGACGGCGGTGCCGGATCTGGTTGTGATGGATCTGAACATGCCGGGCGACGTGCTGGGCACGATTGCCGAGATTGCGGCGCTGGGGGGGACGGTCCGGGTCTTGATCTTTACCGCCTCCGACCGGCTGGAGGATTGTCATGCCGCGTTGCAGGCCGGGGCGATGGGCTATGTGGTCAAGGGCAGCAGTGGCGGCGAATTGTTCCATGCCATTGAGTCCGTGCTGAATGACCGGCAGTTCGTGTCCTCGGCCTTTGCGGTGCGGATGCTGAACACAATCCACCCGCCGCGCCGCGCCGCCGAACCCGAGGCGGACCTGCGCCTGTCGCACCGCGAGGATCAAGTCATCAGCCATCTGATGCGCGGCGCCTCGAACCGGGAGATAGCGGACAGCCTGCATGTGTCTGAAAAGACCGTGAAATACTACATGACGCATATCATGCAAAAGCTGAACGCAAAAAACCGGCTGGAGGTGGTCGTGAACATGGGCAAACGGCGTGCGGTCTGACGACGCGCGAGAGCGGATTTCCTTCAATCTGATTCAGATTGAAGGAAATCCAAGTCAAGCAAGCCGTTGGTTATATATTGCATATCGCCATTGATCAGGTGAGCCTGATCAATGGCGATACGCCCTATAACGTCACAGGGCGGCCCGTGCGGATGCTTTGATCGGCGGCAAGGCAGATCCGCAGGGATTGGACGGCGTCGTGCATATGGCGCGTCAGGTCCAGATCGGTGGCGATGGCGTGCAGGACATGGGCCTGTTCGGCATCGCACAGGGCCTGATGCCCCGGTTCATCGGCCAGTTCGATGCGGGTGTCGCCTTGCGGCCGGTGGACAAGGATCGTCCCCACCCGGGTATGACCGTCGATATCCGCCGATGCGCCCTTGTCGGCGTCCAGAATCGAGACGGCGCCATTGGGGCTGATCACATCCTTCACGAAGAACGCGGTTTCAGACATCATGGGCCCCCAGCCCGCCTCATACCAGCCGACCGAGCCATCGGCGAAAAACACCTGCAACTGACCATAGTTGTACATGTCTGGCGCCAGCTCCTCCGACAGCCGCAGGCCGATGCCATGAACCCGGACAGGGGCGGCGTCGGTGATCTGGCACATCACATCGACATAATGCACCCCGCAATCGACCAGCGGCGAGGTGGTCTGCATCAGCGCCTTGTGGGTGTCCCAGGCGGGTCCAGTGGATTGCTGGTTCAGGTTCATGCGGAACACGTAAGGCGGCCCAAGACGGCGGGCCTCGCTGATCAGCCGTATCCAGGACGGGTGGTGGCGCAGGATATAGCCGACCACCAGTTTGCGCCCAGTGGCCGTGGCCACGGCGACAACCCGTTCGGCATCAGCCACGGTGGTGGCGAGCGGCTTTTCGACAAAGACATGGGCACCGGCCTGCATGGCGCGAATGGCAAGATCTGCATGGCTGTCGGAATAAGTGGCGATGACGACCAGATCGGGGTTAAGGGCCAGACCCGCCTCAAACGTTTCAAGCCGGGGATAGTCCGCAAGGGCCCCGGGCAGGTCGCGGGGCGAGCGGTTCACAAGGCCCACGATCTGCGCGCCTGGGTGGTTATGCAGGGCGAGGGCGTGGCTTTGCCCCATGGTGCCAAGGCCGACGATCAGGGCGCGGATCACAGGTCGATCTTTCGCACAGACCCCACGGCGACTTCGCGCCCGGTGCGGCGCGAAGCGATGGCGGCAAAGCACAGGGCCAGGCTGTGCAGGTTTTCGGCGGCACCGTTTTCGGGCTCGAGGTCATCCTCGATGGCAACCAGCAGCGCCCCCATCGCGCCGCGAAAGCCGTCGTTGAACCATTGGCCGGTCAGGTGGGGTGTGGCGCGACCGGCGGCGGTGGTCAAGGTGACGCTTTGCTGGCCCAAGTCGGGGCCTTGGGAGTCAAGGCTGCCAAGCGTGCCGGCGATGTGGGTCTTGTCGCTGGGGCCAAAGGGAGACGCGCCGTTGAAGGACAGGCTGGCTTGGCCGTCCGTCAGCCGGATCAGGGTTTGGGCCATCAGGGGGACCTTGGCCGCCTGGCCAGGCGCATGGGCGGCGGTTGCAAAAACGCTTTCGGCGCGGGTGCCGGTCAGACTGCACACAAAGTCAAACCAATGGACGCCGAAATCGCCCAGAATCAGGTCTGGCAGGCTGTCGAACGGGGTTCCAGCAACCCAACCATGGTTCCAGTGGATGGCAACCTGCACCGATTGCACATCCCCCAGCAGCCCGGATCGCACGGCGGCGCGCATCCAGGCCATGTGCGGCGACCAGCGGCCATTCTGGTTCACGGCCAGCTTGACGCCCTTGTCGCGGGCCAGGGCGACCAAGGCCTGCCCCGCGTCAAGGTCCAGCACAAAGGGTTTTTGCGACAGGACATGCTTGCCCGCCTTCAACCCCGCCTCAATCAGAGGCAATCGGTCGGCGGGATGGGGCGTGATGTCCAGCACGTCGATGGAGGGGTCAGCAAGGATGGCGGCATAGTCGGTGGTGGCAACGGCCCCGGGGGCGAACTGGGCCTTGAGGGCTTCGGCCTTGCCAAGGGTGCGGTTGCAGATGGCAGCCACCTCATACCCGGCATCGCGGTAGGCCATCAAATGGGCGGGCGCTATGCCGCCTGCGCCGATCAGGGCGATGCGGGGGCGTAAGGCGCGGGGCATGGGGGGAAGGTAAGGCAAATCGGGAGCCGGAACGGCAGCCACGGCGGCAGATTTCAGCGCATAGGCGTCCTGATCGGGGGTGTCCGTCATGGGATGAGGTCCAGCGTGCGTTTCTGGGCGGCGGAAAGCGCGGCGGTATCGACGATGCGCTGGGCGGTCAGGCACAGGGCGGGGTCAAGCGGGCCTTCGATCGGGCGGTTTTCGGTGATGCAGGACAGGACGTATTCGATCGCGTTGCGGCGGCCCACGGGCAAGGGATCGGCGGGTATCATGTGCGGTTCGGGACGGGCGCGGGATTGCACAGTGACATGGCGCGCGTAATCCTCGGAGGCGATGGTGCCGTCAGAGCCGACAAAGACAAAGCCGCATTTTGGCTGCGGCTGGATCACCCAAGGGTCGGTGAACGTGCCCCAGCGGGTTTCCATGCGGCTAAGGCCACGGGCATAGCGGCAGACGGTGATCGAATGCTGGTCCACCTCGATCCCCTCGGTCTGGTCCACGGTGCAGGTCACCTCCAACGGCGCCTCGCCATTCATGTACCAGGTGCCAAGCGTAGCACCGTAGCCCAGATAATCCAGCAGGCTGCCCCCACCCGAGGCGCGTTTATACCACCACGAGGTGGGCTTTTGCCGCTCCACCTCCTCGGGCGTCACGGCGACCTTGTCGGCCAGGTGATAAAGCGGACCACGGTTGCCGTCGTAGAAATGCACCTCATTCAGGCGGCCGATCATGCCCTGATCAATCAGCCGTTTGGCCGTGACATGCGAGGGAACCCAAGCCAAGGGCCAGTTGATCGCCAGGAGCTTGCCAGTGCCCGCAACGGCGGCGGCCATGCGGCGGGCATCGGCGATCGAGGCGGCAAAGGGCTTTTCAACGAACACATGCACGCCATATGCCGCCAGCCGTTCGGTATAATCGGCATGTTCGGCAGTGGCGGCGCACAGGATGGCAAGGTCGGGTTTGGTGGCCATGCAGGCGTCGAAATCTGTGAACACGCGGTCGGGGGGAATCGCGAAGTTGGCGACGGCCCCGGCCATTTTGGCGGGGTCGCGGTCGAAGATCCCCACAATCTCGGCCCCCGGATGGTCATGCACCAGGCGCAGCAGATCGCCCATGTGCATATGGTCAAAACTGATCCCCACGACTCGCAAAGGTGCCACAGTGTTCCCCCGTCAGGTTTGATTGGTCAGCCGCATGTAGATGGCCGTCACGGCCAGGATGATCGCACCAAAGAACACGCCGCGTGCGCCTTCGGGCATTTGCACCAAGGTCAGCAGGGTGCCAAGGACGGTCAGGATCAGGGCACCCAGAATGGTGCCACCATAGCCGCCGCGCCCACCGAAGATCGACGTGCCGCCCACCACCGCCGCCGCAACCGAAGGCAACAGCATCGGGTTGAGGAGAGACAGAGACGGCGCCTTGATCAGGCCGACATACAAAAGGCCGGTGATCCCCGCGATGACCCCGGACAGGGCGTACAGCGTGAAATAAACCTGCCAGGCCCGCACCCCACTCAGCCGGGCTGCCCCCTCATTCGACCCCAACGCATAGAGCAGGCGGCCAAAGCCGGTGCGACGCTGACTGAACAGGATAAGTGCTGCAAAGGGGATGAACAGCAGCAGCGAATTGGGCATCCCCCAGGTCCGCCCGGTGCCCAGCCAGGCCAGACTGTCAGGCACCACAGACCCGCTGGCGATGACGAAACGCTGGTAAACCTGCAAACAACCCGTGGCGACAAGGCCGGTGCCAAGGGTCATGATCAAGGGATG
>CAMBWO010000016.1 GCA_945871285.1 Pseudorhodobacter antarcticus
CCAACTACCGCGATTCTGCCGCCGTGCTGACCCTTGCGGTCGAGGCGGGCACCAATGCGGTGGACCGCGAGGCGCTGGCCGACCGCATCGCCACCTCGGGGCGGCTGTCAACCCAAGAGGCGACTTGGGCGCTGATGGCGGCCAATGCGTTGATCGACCGGGATGGCGGCAAAAACATCACCCTGAACGGCGAACCGGCAGACGGCCCCTTGGTCCGGGTGCTGGATGGCAACAGCCGCGACCCCGTTCTGGTGCGCAACGATGGTGCCAAAACCACGTTGACCGTCACCACCTTTGGCGTGCCCATCGTGCCTGAACCCGCAGGCGGCAACGGCTATGCCATCACCCGCAGCTATTACACGTTGGACGGTGAACCTGCCTCGCTGGAGGGGCTCAAAACCGGCGACCGTCTGGTCGCAGTCTTGGAAATCACCCCCTTTGGCCGGGGTGAGGCGCGGCTGATGGTCAACGATCCCTTGCCGGCCGGGTTGGAAATTGACAACCCCAACCTGATTTCGGGTGGCTCAGTCTCGGCGCTGTCCTTCCTGGATCTGGCGGGCGAGGTGGCGCATTCCGAATTCCGGCAGGACCGTTTCCTGACCGCCATCGACCGCATGAACAACGAAACCTTCCGTCTGGGCTATATCCTGCGGGCCGTGTCGCCGGGAACGTTCCACCACCCCGCCGCCTCGGTCGAGGATATGTATCGCCCCGACTTTACCGCCCACACCGACGCGGGCACAGTCACCATAACCGAGTGATGCGGGCAAACTGGTTCATCTGCGCGGCGGCGGGCCTTTTGCTCGCCGCCGTGACGCGGGATGAGGTGGACCTGTGGATCGACCGCACGGTTCTGCCCGACCTCGTGGTGGAAACCTCGGCCGAGGTGCTGGACCGCAACGGTGACCTCTTGCGCGCCTATACCGTGGCCGATGGCCGCTGGCGTCTGGCGGTGGACCCGGCGCAGGTGGACCCTTTCTTTCTGCAACTGCTGCTGGCCTATGAGGACAAGCGGTTCTACCAGCACAACGGCGTCGACCCCCGTGCCTTGGCTCGCGCCGCATGGCAGACCGTCACGCAAGGCCGCATCACCTCGGGTGCCTCGACCCTGACGATGCAGGTGGCCCGCCTGCTTGAAGATTCAGGCACCGGGCGGCTGACCGGCAAACTGCGGCAGATGCGGCTGGCGCTGGCGCTGGAACGCCATCTGTCCAAGGACGAAATCCTCGCCCTCTACCTCCACCTCGCCCCCTATGGCGGCAATGTCGAAGGCATCCGCGCGGCATCCCTGGCCTATTTCGCCAAGGAACCCCGCCGCCTGACCCCGGCCGAGGCCGCGCTGCTGGTCGCAATCCCCCAATCCCCCGAGGCGCGCCGCCCTGACCGCGCCGCAAGCTCGGCCACCGCCGCCCGCACCCGCGTGCTGGCGCGTGCCTTGGGCGACGGCCTGATCGACGCCGACCAATCCCGCGCCGCCCAGACCGAACCCGTCCCCACCGCCCGCCGACCGTTTCCGGCCCTCGCCCCCCACCTGTCCGACCGGGTGGTCGCACAGGCCGGCAGTCACCAAACCACCCTCGACCGCACACTTCAACGCAGTCTGGAACGGCTCGCCGCCGATACCGTCGCCGCCCAAGGCGACCGCGTGCAGGTCGCCATCGTGGTGGCCGACCACCGGACGGGCGAGATCCTGGCCTCGGTCGGCTCGGCCGCCTACCGCGCCGACCAGCGGCAGGGCTTTGTCGACATGACCATCGCCCTGCGCTCGCCCGGGTCCACCCTGAAACCGCTGATCTACGGGCTGGCCTTTGACGAAGGCCTCGCCCATCCCGAAACCCTGATCGACGACGCCCCGACCGATTTCAACGGCTACCGCCCCCAAAACTTTGACCGCCAGTTCCGCGGCACCATCCGCGTGCGCGAGGCGTTGCAACTGTCCCTGAACCTGCCCGTCGTCGCCCTGACCGAGGCGCTGGGTCCGGCCAAACTGCTGCAGGCGTTGGACCGGGCGCAGGTGGATTTCGCCTTGCCAACTGGCCAGCCGGGATTGGCGGTGGCTTTGGGCGGCATCGGCGTGACGTTGCAAGACATGGTGCAGCTTTACGCCGCCATCGCCCATGGCGGTCAGGCACAGCCGCTGCACTATCTGCCCGCCGAGCCCCAAACCACCCAGCGCGTCCTGACCGCCGTTGCGGCATGGGAGGTGGGCGACATCCTTGCCGGCCTGGCCCCGCCACCGGGCGCGCCCGAAAACCGGCTGGCCTACAAGACCGGCACCTCCTATGGCCACCGCGATGCCTGGGCCATCGGGTTTGACGGTGAAAACGTGATTGGCGTCTGGATGGGCCGCCCCGACGGCACGCCGGTGCCCGGAGCCTTTGGCGCCGATGTCGCCGCCCCCGTGCTGTTCCAGGCCTTCGCCCGCCTGAAACCCGCCCTGACCCCGCAACCCCCGCCACCCCCCGCCACCCTGCTGGTCGCCAATGCCCAACTACCGCAGCCCCTGCGCCAGTTCCGCGCCCGCTCCGCCGCATTTCAGGTGGCCGACGCCCCCGCCGTCGCCTTCCCCCCTGACGGGTCCGAAGTGGAATTGCTGCCCGAGGGCCTGATGGTTCGGGTCGAGGGCGGCACGGCCCCCTTTACCTGGCTGGCCAACGGCACGCCCGTCAGCACCGGCCAACCCTCCCGCGAGGTGATGCTGGCCGATCTGGGGCGCGGCTTTGTCACCCTCAGCGTGATTGATGCGATGGGGCGGTCGGCCCGCACTTCGGTTCGGCTCCGCTAGAACGGCCCCTTCGCCGGGCGGAACCGGTCGGGATGCGCCGCCGCAAAGGCGGGCACCTCGGCCAAACGTCCCGCAATGGCGGCCAGTCGCGGATACACGGTCAGATCGACGCCCGCCCGCACTGCCGAATAAACCTGCGGCATCAGCACAATATCGGCCAGCGTGACCGTATCGCCATGGCAAAACTGTCCTGCTAACCCATCACCCAGCATCGCCTCCAGTGCCGCAAAGCCACGAGTGATATAGTGCTGCTGCCACTCGATCGCGGTCATCGTCCCGCCAGACAGGCCCTCGACATGCTTGCGCACATACATCGCGCAGACCGGTGCAATCTCCATTGCGATGGCATCGGCCAGGGCGCGCACGCGGGCCCGGCCGCCTGGATCGGGGGGCAGGATCATCGGGCCGCGACTATCCTCCAGATATTCCACAATCGCCAGCGACTGGGTCAGGACCAGCCCGTCAATTTCCAGCGTGGGCACCAGACCCTGTTTGTTCAGGCGCAGATTGGCCGTCGCCCGCTGCGCCCCCTCCAACAGGTCCACCACCACCCGGTCATAGGCAATTCCAAAAAGACCAAGTACAATCCTCACCCGGTAGGAGGCCGATGACCTCCAGTAATCATGCAACCTCACCATCCGCGCGGGCTCCCATAGGTTCGCTGCCCAAAATTGCCGCAGGCCACGGTTTTATGCAAGGCAGGCCGAAAGGTTAATTTGCGGGCTGTCAAATCCGCTTAAAACACCGAAAAGAATGGATTTATTGGCTGTTTGACCAGGGCGCACGGCCAAGGGCCATTGACGGCGCACTGGGGGCAGGATCTAGCTGCGCCCGTCCCAGCCTTGGAAAACCGCCATGCCGACCACGCCCGACATCCGTCTGCCCCTGCTGTTTGCGGCTATGGCCAGTTTCATTGTCCTGGGGGCGTATCAGGCCGTGCTGGGGCCCGCGCTGCCTGTCTATCAGCAGATGTTTACGCTGGACACGGCCACGGCGGGGTGGCTGATCTCGACCCTTGGGATCGGCAGTTTCATCGGCATTGCGGGCATGTATTTCGTCGGGCACCGCGTCACGCCCCGGCTGGCCCTGGGCGCGATGGCGCTGGGCGCGGCACTGCTGGCGCTGGCGCCGGGCTGGATCACGACGCTGGGCGGTGGCATCCTGTTTGGCATGGGCTACGGCAGCGTCGCCACGCTGTTCAACGCCCGCATCATGGCCGCTTTTGGCACGCGCGGGCCGGCAATGGTCAGCCTGATCAACGCGCTGTATTCGGTTGGGGCAATTGCGGCACCCTTGGTGTTTGTGGCCCTGGGCAGTGATCCGCGCGTGATATTCTGGGTGATCGCCGGGATTGCGCTTTTGACCATCATCGCGTCGGGGCCGGCGGGGCGGGCAAAGGCGGTGGGGGTGGCGAACACCTCGGGGTTTCGGTTTCATGTGCCGATCCTGGTGTTCGGCGCGCTGGCCATCGGGCTGGAGGTGTGCCTGACCGGACTGGCCCCCAGCGCCCTGATCCTGTCCGGCATTGCCCCGCAAAAGGCCGCGGAACTGTTGTCGATGTTTTTCGTGGCCTTTCTGATCGGGCGGTTGGGGTTGACGGTGCTGGCCAACCGCGTGCCGCCTTTTGCTGTCTTTGGCTTTGCGCTGGGGTTCACGGCCCTGTGCGCTCTGGGCTGTGTCTTTTATGATCCGGTGTGGTTTTACCCGCCGATTGGCGCGGCCGTTGGTCTGTTCTTTCCCGGCTTTTTCATGACGGCGACGGCCCGGATGGGCATGGACACGCGGGTTGCCCCGGTGGTTCTGGGCACCTGCCATATCGGGGCGGTGCTGTCGCCCCTGGTCGTGGCCGCGCTGATCCCGCAGATGGGGGACAAGGGCTTTTTCTGGCTGATGGCGGGCAGTG
The DNA here is from genome assembly GCA_945871285.1 of Pseudorhodobacter antarcticus. GTDB lineage: Bacteria > Pseudomonadota > Alphaproteobacteria > Rhodobacterales > Rhodobacteraceae > Stagnihabitans. The sequence goes on from CAMBWO010000016.1 coordinate 4,689, forward strand.
CCGGCCTGATGGCCCTGTTTGCCTTGGCCGTCTATCGCCCGATGATCCGCTAGGGGATTAGCCGCATCCGACCGGAGGCGGTCAGTTCAAATGCCTCGCGCCCCTCGATCACCACGGCGCTCAGCGGACCGCCATAGGCCGCCCCGGAATCCAGGTTCACCCGGTTGCCATAATGCGTCGCCTGGCTGATGGCGGTGTGGCCATGCACCACCAACGCGCCATGGTCGCGGGGATCCTCCAGAAAGACCTGGCGGATCCAGACCAGGTCGGTTTCGGATTGGTCGGCCAGCGGGATGCCGGGGCGCAATCCGGCATGCACAAAGATGGCGTCGCCGCGCACATGGCTGGTCGGCAGGGCGGTCAGAAACTCGCGGTGTTCGGGGGGCACGCCAGCGGTCGCGGCCGCGTGAACATGGGGGATGGGGCGGTCGGCCGCATGGCGTATTCCATAGGCCGCCAGCGTGGCTGCCCCGCCAATGCGCGGGTGCAGCCACGACATGTCGGGCCGCAACCCCGGATCCAGCCAGGCCGGATCGTCCAGAAATCCGGTGAACAACTTGTCGTGATTGCCCTTGATCACAACCCAGTCCTGCCCCGCCCGGATGCCGCTGCGCAGATACTCAATCACCCCCGCGCTGTCCGGGCCACGGTCGACCAGATCGCCAATGTGCACGACAGGCGCCACGCCATAGCGGTCCTGATCCAGGGCAATGCGGTCATGGACCCGCCGCAGCAGGTCCAGATGGCCATGAATATCGCCAATCGCGTAAGTGTGCACGGCAGTCCTGATCAAACGGGCAGAGGTGCCCCTCTGCCCGTCTTATCTGGCAAGGTTCGGAAAGGTTCAAGCCACCTCGAATTGCAGTGCCTTGACCTGTTGGAACATGCCGGTCGATTCCAGCGTGTCCACCACCTTGGGGTCGATCGCCTGATCCAGATACAGGATCGCAATCGCCTCCTGGCCCACGCCCGACCGGCCAAGGGTAAAGTTCGCGATGTTGACGTTGTTCTTGCCCATCGTCATGCCCAACAGCCCGATGATGCCCGGCACGTCGTCATTGGTGGTGTAAAGCATATGCGCCCCGATCTCGGCGTCGATGTTGATGCCCTTGATCTGGATGAAGCGCGGTTTGCCATCGCTGAAACAGGTGCCGGCCACCGACCGTTCGCGTTTGTCGGTGACCATGGTGACCTTGATATAGGCGTCAAACACCCCGGTCTTTTCCTGCTTGGTGGTCGAGATCTGGATGCCCTTGTCCTTGGCCACCACGGGGGCCGAGACGAGGTTGACGTCGGGGTTTTGCTGTTTCAACACGCCCGCGATCACGGCCTGGTTCAGGGCGGCCAGGTTCATTTCGGACACGGTGCCGTCATACAGGATGTTGATCGCCTTGATCGGCTCATCGGTCATCTGGCCGATGAAGGCACCCAAGTGGCTCGCCAGCTTGATCCAGGGGCCCATAACCGTGGCCTCCTCGGCCGTGACATTGGGCATGTTCAGGGCGTTCGACACGGCCCCCGTCAGCAGGTAATCCGCCATCTGTTCAGCGACCTGCAACGCGACATTCTCCTGCGCCTCGGTGGTCGAGGCGCCCAGATGGGGGGTGCAGACGACGTTGGGCATGCCAAACAGCGGACTTGCCGTGGCCGGTTCCACCTCGAACACATCCAGCGCCGCACCGGCCACATGGCCGCTTGTCAGCGCAGCGGCCAAGGCCGCTTCGTCGATCAGCCCGCCACGGGCGCAGTTGATGATGCGCACGCCACGCTTGGTCTTGGCGATGTTTTCGGCCGACAGGATGTTGCGGGTCTTGTCCGTCAGCGGCACATGCAGCGTGATGAAATCGGCACGGGCCAGCAGGTCGTCCAACTCGACCTTGGTCACGCCCAACTGTTTGGCGCGGTCCTCGGACAGGAAGGGGTCATAGGCCACCACCTTCATGTGCAGGCCGACCGCCCGGTCACACACGATGCCACCGATATTGCCCGCGCCAATCACGCCAAGGGTCTTGTTGAACAGCTCCACCCCCATGAACCGCGACTTTTCCCATTTGCCGCTGTGGGTGCTGGCGTTCGCCTCGGGCAACTGCCGGGCGACCGCGAACATCATGGCGATGGCATGTTCGGCGGTGGTGATCGAATTGCCGAACGGCGTGTTCATCACGATCACGCCCTTTTTCGAGGCGGCGGGGATGTCGACATTGTCCACGCCAATCCCGGCGCGTCCCACGACCTTGAGGTTGGTGGCACTGGCCAGCAGCTTTTCGGTGACCTTGGTCGCCGACCGGATCGCCAGACCGTCATACTGGCCGATCACGGCTGCAAGGGCGTCCTTGTCCTTGCCCAGTTTCGGCATGTAGTCCACCTCGACCCCACGGTCGCGGAAGATTTGCACGGCGGTTTCGGAAAGTTCGTCGGATACGAGTACGCGAGGTGCCATCATGGGCTCCTATCTTGAGGGGGGGTGAGGAAGATGGGCAAACCCCCTTTTCGCCGGGGCGAAAAGGAGAACTGCCCATCCTACAAGTCACTGCAGCGCGATTTCGGTGTGGAACGCATAGGCGATCCACGGCATCAGGGCCGCCACATCGGCGGTCTCCACCGTGGACCCGCACCAGATGCGCAAGCCGGGCGGGGCGTCGCGATAGGCGCCCATGTCCAGACCGGCCCCGGCCTTTTCGATGCGCTTGGCGACGGCCTTGGCAAAGGCATCGCCATCCTTGATGCGGGGGTCGGCGAATTTCAGGCAAACGCTGGTGGTCGAGGCGATGTCGGGCGTTTCGGCCAGATTGGCGATCCAGGGGTTGGCGGCGCAGAAATCCCAGATCACTTGCGCATTGGCCTGCGACCGGGCCACCAGACCTGGCAACCCGCCCACCGATTGCGCCCATTTCAGCGACACGAGGTAATCCTCGACCGCCAGCATCGAGGGGGTGTTGATCGTCTCACCCACAAAGATGCCCTCGATCAGCTTGCCCTTGGAGGTGAGGCGGAAAATCTTGGGTAGGGGCCATGTGGGGGTGTAGCTTTCCAGCCGCTCCACCGCGCGGGGGGACAGGATCAGCATGCCATGCGCGCCCTCTCCGCCCAGCACCTTTTGCCAAGAAAAGGTGGTGACATCCAACTTGTCCCACGGCAGGTCCATCGCAAACGCGGCGCTGGTGGCGTCGCAGATCGTCAGGCCCTGGCGGTCCGCCGGGATGGCGTCGCCGTTGGGCAGACGGCAGCCCGAGGTGGTGCCGTTCCAGGTGAAGACGACATCGCTGTCAAAATCGACCGTGGTCAGGTCAACGATCCGGCCATAGGGCGCGATCTTGACCTTTGCGTCCAGTTTCAGCTGTTTGACCGCATCGGTGACCCAGCCTTCGCCAAAACTTTCCCAGGCCAGCATCTCGACCGGGCGGGCACCAAGCAGCGACCACATGGCCATCTCGACTGCGCCCGTGTCAGAAGCCGGAACGATGCCGATGCGGTAATCGTCCGGCACGCCCAGAATGGCGCGGGTCAGGTCAATCGCTTCGCGCAGCTTGGCCTTGCCAACGGCGGCGCGGTGCGACCGGCCCAAAGGGGCGTCTTCAAGCAGGGAGAGGGTGAAGCCGGGAACCTTGGCGCAGGGGCCAGAGGAAAAACGCGGATTTGCCGGGCGCTGTGCCGGTGCGTTCAGATCAGACATGGTATCCTTCCAGATAAATGCCCCCCGGTGGGGAGGGGTGTCCCACCGCCGCATCTATAAAAACCGGATCGCAAAGGCAAGAGCGAATGACAGGTGCAAATTCGGGCCCCTGTGGCGCGATTGGTGGCGGCAATGCGGATGCCCGCCCGTCGGCGCTGTTTCCCTCTTGCACCGGAACATATTAACGTTAATCGTTTGGAAAAGAGAACTTGGAGTCCATACCCATGCGACCTGCCGAAGCCCGTCGTTTGCTGCCCAGCCAGACCTGTGAACTGGTCGTTGCCGACCGGACCGGGGCGGCCAAATCCGTCATTTACGAGACCTCTGAACTGATCGAGGCGCCGAACTGGTCGTCTGATGGGCAATGGCTGATCTACAACGCCGACGGCCGCCTGTTCCGGATTTCGCCCGATGGCCAGGACGGGCCGCACCGCATCAACACGGCGCCGATCGAGAATCTGAACAACGACCATGTGATTTCCCCGGATGGGCAAAGCCTGTTCGTCAGCGCCAATGATGGACATCTTTACACCTGCCCCATCGGTGGCGGGGTGCCGGTCAAGGTGTCCAATGATCAGGACCCGGCGCGCAAGTTCAGGTATTACCTGCACGGCATCTCACCCGATGGCAGGACTTTGGCCTATGTCGGGCTGGAGCAGGGGGCGAAAGGGAATGTGACGCGGATATGCACCATTCCGGCGGCGGGTGGGGCGGATGTCGTCTTGACGGATGGGTCTTGCCCGGTCGATGGGCCGGAGTATTCCGCCGATGGGGCGTGGATCTATTTCAACTCGGAAGCGGCGGCGACCCAAGCCGGCCATGCGCAGGTCTTTCGGATGCGGCCGGATGGGGCGGGGGTCGAACAGCTGACGCATGACGCCCGTGTCAACTGGTTTCCCCACGCCGCCCCGGATGGCACAATCTTTGCCTATATCTCTTTCCCGACCGGCACCTTTGGCCACCCTGCGGACAAGGATGTCATCATCCGCACCATGGCGCCCGACGGGTCGGACCAGCGCGACATCGACCGTTTCAACGGCGGGCAGGGAACGATCAACGTGACCTCCTGGTCGCCCGATTCCCAGCGTTTCGCCTATGTGCGTTACCCGATCCGTGAGGCCGGGCGCCACTGACCTGCGGTGCTTTCGCGGATGACAAGGTCAGGCTCGACCAGTGTCACCCGCGGGGCCGGCCACTCGGCCTTGGCATTGATCAGGCTGATGACCCGCTCGATGGCAAGCCCGGTGATCGCCTCGATGTCATAGTTGACCGAGGACAGCGCCGTGGCGGCATGTTCGGCAAACTCGATGTTGTCAAAGCCGAAAATGGCCAGGTCACGCGGCACCGAAATGCCGCGCACCGTGCAGAACCGCAGCGCCCCAAGCGCAAGCGAATCGTTAGAGCAAAAGACGGCCGTGGCCCCGGTTGTGCGGCCTGACAGCGTCTCCATCGCGCCAAAGCCGTTGCGCACATCATGGCCCCGCGACGCCACCAGCAGGTCGGGGTCAAACGGTATCCCCGCCGCCGCAAGCGCCATCTTGTAACCGTCCAGCTTTTCGAAATTGCCGTTCTCGCCACCACTGTGGATCAGCGCAATCCGGCGGTGGCCACTGTCGATCAGATAGGTCGTCGCCTTGAACGCGCCGGCCCGTTCGTCCATGCAGACCGCATCCACCCCGGCATCAGGATCGCCCACCAGCAACACCACAGGATAGTTGCGGGCGCGCAGTTTGCGGATATGGTCGATCTGGCGGTGGTTGCAGGGAAAGATCAGCATCCCGTCGGCGCGGCGCTGCCGAAAGGTTTCGATCACCTTGCGTTCCAGGTCCAGTTGGTTGTTCGACGTCGCAAACAGGGTGATATAGCCCAGCCTGGACAGTTCCAGTTCAACCGCCTGCGCCACGGCCGTCAGAACCGGGTTGGTGATGTCGGTCAGGACCAGCCCGATCGACCGGGTTTCCTTCATCACCAGCGATTTGGCGACCTGGTTGGGCAGATAGTTCATCTTGTCGGCCATTTCGACAATCTGGCGGCGCGTCTCATCGGGAATGCGGGGACTGCCCCGCAACGCCAGCGAGACTGTATTGACCGAAAACCCGGTCTGCTGGGCAATATCCTTGAGGCGCGCCGCCGACTTTGCCATGAAACCCTTACTTAGCCTTCAGCGCCCGAATGGCCTGAAACTGTATGCAATCCGGGGCCATTTCCATCAATTCTATCCGATTGCCTTCGGGGTCCACAATCCACGCCCCCCGGTTTCCATCCTGCCCCCGTGTGATGGGCGTGGTCATTTCGATGCCCGCCGCAGAAAGCCGCGCCTTTTCAACATCCAGATCGTCGATGGTAAAGCAGAAATGCGTGACACCTGCCGGGCCGTCCGGTGGGGCCATGGTGGTTTCGGCACCCGTCATCAGTTCCAGATACTGGTCATCGGTGATGCGCAGATAGATCAACCAGGTGTCGCCATTGTCGCGCTTCAACCGGGTCATTTCCTGAAATCCAACCTGATCGCGGTAGAAACGGGCCATGGCGTCCAGGTCAGCGACGCGGAGGTTGAGGTGGCCAAGCGAGGTTACGGGCATCGAAGTCTCCATCTTTGGGCCCACAGGCCCGTTGTTGTCAAATATCCCAGGCGGGGCCCCAGGCCGGGTTGATCGAGCGGGGCGACTGGTCCAGCGCGTCAAGCTGCGCGATGTCGTCGGCGGTCAGCGTCAGGTGCAGGGCGGCATGGTTCGCCACGATCCGCTCGGCCCGCCCCGAGGTGGGAATGGCGACGTACCCCTTGGCCAGTTCCCAGGCCAGGGCGACCTGTTCGGCACTGGCACCATGCCGCGCCGCAATCGCCGCCGCCACCGCATTGCCCGCGATCCGGCCCTTGGCGATGGGTTGATAGCAGGTCACAAGGATGCCCTGCGCCTGGCAGAACCGGGCCAGCGTTTCATTGCGGAACAGGGGGTTAAGCTCGAATTGGTTGGTCAGGACCTGACCCTTGCCCAGACGGCCGACGGCCTCGGTCAACAGGGCGATGGGAAAGTTCGAAACCCCGATTTCGCGGGTCAGCCCCTGCGATTTCGCCTCGGCGATCTGGTCCAGATAGACGGCCAAGGCCAGGTTTCCGTTGGGCGCGGGCCAGTGGATCAGGGCCAGGTCCGGGACCAATTCCATCCGGTCGATGCTGGCCTGCAACGAAGGGATCAGCAGGCCCGGACCATAATTGGCCATATCAATCTTGGTCGTGACCCAAACCGCCTCCCGCGGCAAACCGCTGTTGCGCAGGGCGGTCCCGACCTCGGATTCGGTGTGATAGGACTGTGCGGTATCCAGATGCCGATACCCCGTCGCCAACGCGCATTCCAGCGCCGCAATGCCGTCCGGTCCGGTCCGCCCGTAGGTGCCAAAGCCCAGTTTTGGAATTTCCAGCATGTTCCCCCCGGTTGCCTTTGCCTGCCCGCAGCGGGACAGAATTTTTCTTGACAGATCGTCGCTGCCTCGTAGTATTAACGATAATACAGCACCGAAAAGCAATAACAATTTGTGCGCACCGGGAGGACCGATGACGTTTAGATGGAGCCGGATCACACCGCAGATTGCGCTGCTGCCTGCCGTCGGGATCACCCTGGTGGCGTTCCTGGGGTCCATCGGCTGGACGGTGCTGATGTCGTTCACCCGGTCACGGCGCCTGCCCGAATACAAGATCGACATGGAAAACCCGTTCCGCCAATACAACCGGCTGTTTGCCGATGTGGGCTGGAACATCTCGATCTCGAATCTGGTGGTGTTGGCGCTGGGCTCGGCCATGGCCATCGTGCTGGGCTTTGTTCTGGCCGCGCTGATCGAACGAGAGCGGCGCGGCGAGGATTTCTTTCGCACGGTGTTCCTCTATCCGCTGGCCGTGTCGCTGATCGTGACGGGCGTGGCCTGGCGCTGGATCTTCAACCCGCAATACGGCATCGAAAACGCCTTGCACGCCTTGGGCTGGGAAAGCGCCTCGTTCAACTGGCTCAGCGATCCGCAGACCGCGATGTATTCGATCATCATCGCGTCGATCTGGCAAAGTTCGGGCTTTTACATGGCGCTGATGCTGGCCGGACTGAAAGGCATCAACACCGAGATCTGGAGCGCCGCCCGCATTGACGGGGTCAGCCTGTGGCGCGTCTATCTGGAAATCATCATCCCCATGATGCGCTTTACCTTTCTGACCTGCGCGATCCTGCTGTCGCTGGGGGTGATCAAGGCGTTCGACATCATCCTTGCAATGACCAATGGCGGCCCCGGCCAGTCCACCTGGGTGCCGGCCTATTTCACCATCAACGCCATGTCGGCCAAGGGCAATCTTGGCTTTGCCTCGGCGGCCGCGTCCATGATGCTGTTGATCACGCTTGCGGTGTTCCTGCCGCTGGTGGCCCTGACCGCCTGGCAACAACGCCAGGCCCGCAAGGGGGCGCATTGATGACCGTCGATGCCCCCCCGGTGATGTTCCCGCGCAAACCCAAACGCATCACCGGCAAATCCATCGCCGTGCTGACACTGCTGACCATGTCGGCGCTGTTCTTTTGCATCCCGCTTTATGTGCTGGTCGTCACCTCGTTCAAGGATATGGACCAGATCCGCGACGGCGCCATGTTCGCCATGCCGACGACCTGGTCGCTCGAGGCTTGGCGCTTTGCCTGGTTCGAGGCCTGCTCGGGCCTCAGTTGCGATGGCTTGCAGGCGGGGTTCTGGAACTCGGTCGTGATCCTCGCGCCCTCGTTGGTGGCGTCGATCACGCTGTCCATGATCACCGGCTATGCCCTGGCCCTGTGGGAGGTGCGCTGGTCCGGCCCCTTCCTGTTCTTGTTGTTCCTGTGCGCCTTTGTGCCGTTTCAGATCATCATGTATCCGCTGATCCGTCTGACGGTGCAGATGGGGATATACGGGTCGATCACCGCCATCGCCTTTGTGCATACCGTGCTGGCCATGCCCGTGCTGACGCTGATATTCCGCAATTATTACAAAGATATCCCCCCCGAACTGATCAAGGCCGCCATCATGGATTCCGGGTCGTTCTGGCGGATCTTCGTCGAGATCATCCTGCCGATGTCGGGCAATATCCTGATCGTGGTGCTGATCATGCAGATCACCTCGATCTGGAATGATTACCTGATCGGGGTCACGTTCGGGGGTCTGGGCACCAGTCCGATGACGGTTCATCTGGCCAATATGGTCACGGTGTCGACCGGAACCGTGTCTTACAACGTCAACATGGCCGCAGCCCTGCTGACCGCCATTCCCCCCCTCGTGATCTACTTTGTGCTGGGCAAGTTCTTTGTCCAGGGCATCGCCGCCGGCGCCATCAAAGGATAACCCATGCCCCGCGTCACATTTGAACATATCGTCAAGCGTTTCGGGGCTGTGACAGTGTTGGACGGGTTGAACCTGACGGTCGAGGATGGCGATTTTCTGGTGCTGCTGGGCCCGTCCGGCTGTGGCAAGACCACGCTCCTCAATCTGCTCGCGGGCCTGCTGGATGTCACCTCGGGCCGCATCATGATTGGCGACCGCGATGTGACCGAACTGGACCCCAAGGATCGCGGGCTGGCGATGGTGTTCCAATCCTACGCGCTTTACCCCACCAAGACGGTCGAGGGCAATTTGCGCTTTGGCCTGTCCGCCCGCAAACTGCCCCGTGACGAGGTCGAGGCTCGCGTGAAATGGGCGTCGGACCTGTTGCAGATCGGCCCGCTGATGGGCCGCAAACCGGCGGAACTGTCGGGCGGCCAACGGCAGCGGGTGGCCATCGGGCGGGCCCTGGTCAAACATGCCGATGTCTTGCTGTTCGACGAACCGCTATCCAACCTTGACGCCAAGCTGCGCACCGAAATGCGGCTCGAGATCAAAAAGCTGCACGACACCCTCAAACCCACCGTTGTCTACGTCACCCATGATCAGATCGAGGCGATGACCATGGCCACCCACATCGCCATCATGAGCGGCGGCGCAATCCAGCAGTTCGGCACCCCGGATGAGGTCTATGAACACCCCGCGAACCTGTTCGTTGCAGGCTTCATCGGCTCGCCCGCGATGAACCTGACGCCGGGGCGCTATGTCACTGCAGGCGGCACGCCCTATGCCGAATTTCCGGACGGTGCCCGGATTGATCTGACCGCCTACCCCTTTGCCACCTCGCCGGTCGAGGGGGCTGCAATTGCCGTGGGGATGCGCCCTGAACATTTCGTGCTGGACCGGGCGCAGGTGCCGCCGGGCCACACCGCCTTTGATCTGACCGTCCGCATGGTGGAACGCACCGGATCAGATGCCCTGATCGCCGTCAGTTTTGCGAACGACCAGCTGTTCGTTCGCGCCGAGCCCGACCGGGCTGCCAAAACGCGGGCCGGTGAAACGGTCCCAGTGCAATACCCGACAGCCAAACTGAACCTGTTCGACGCTCAATCCGGGCGCCGGCTCTAACTATTCTGGGAGGAATGAAATGATCTTTTATACCAAAACCCTGACGGCCATGCTGATGCTGGGCGTGTCCGCCGCCGCCGCACAGGCCGAAGACCTTGTGATCTTTCAAAACTGGTCGTCACCGGCTGAAGTGGCGGCCCTGAACGTCCTGAAAACGGCTGCGGCCGAAAAGGGCATCAACTGGATCGACATCACCATTCCGCATGATACCGGCTCCAGCGTCAGCCTGATGAACCTGGTGGTCGGCGAACAGCCGCCGCACATCTTTGTCGAAAACAACACCGGCGTTTACCGCGACCTGTCCGGCATGAACCTTGGCCGTGACCTGACCGAGGCCTTTACCCAATCCGGTGCCATCGACCACTTTTCGGCAGCGGTGAAGAAAGCCATCACGATCGACGGCGAAATCCGCAAGATCCCGCTGGGCGTGCACATCGACGGGATGCTGTATTACAACATGGAGGTGGCCGCCAAGGCCGGGGTTGACCCGACCACCTGGACCTCGCTGGACGCGATGTTTGCCGACTTTGACAAGATCCGCGCCGCCGGGTTCCAACCGCTGGCCGTGGGGGCCCAGCAATGGCAGATCGGCTATCTGTTCCACGCCATGATGGCCACCCTCGCCGGCCCGGAAATCTATAACCAGCTTTACGGTGAAACCCCCGACGCCGCCGCGATTGACACGCCCGAGGTGCGCTCGGTGTTCACCTGGCTGCGCAAATTCCAGCAGCAGGCTGATGAAGGCTCGGTCAACCGCGACTGGAACATGACCACCAATGACGTGATCGCCGGCAAAGCCCTGATGCAGATCCATGGCGACTGGATGAAGGGCGAATGGCGCGTTGCGGGCAAAGAGGCCGGCAAGGATTTCGGCTGCATCCCGGTGCCGGGCTACAAGGCGGTTCCGGTCACGGTCGATGGCTGGGGTGCGCTGGGTGGCCAGCCGCCCGAAAAGGACGCCGCCGAAATGCTGTTCGCGCAGATCGTCGTCGATGCCAAGGTCAACGCCGACTTTGCCAGCGTCAAGGGCGCCACCCCGGTCCGTGATGACGTCGATCCCGCCACCCTGGACGTCTGCGCCCAGCGCGTGGTCGAACTCTTGAAGGACGAGGCGCGTCAGGTCAACAACCCCTCGGTCACCGTCGATGCCGACTGGTCGAACGCGATCTGGGAGGTGGCGTTCAACTTCTGGTCCGACCCGACCATGACCGAAGACGCCGCCATCGCGGCCCTGCACGGCCAGTTTGACACCATCCTGAACTGACGCCCCTTGCGGGTGGGTGGTCCGGCATCGGTGCCGGGCCACCAAAACCCCTCAACCCCGAGGTCGCCATGGACACCAGACTTCTTGACGATGACGCCGTGATGCAGATCTGTTTTGTCACCCACAACGCCCTGAAATCCGCCCAGTGGTTTGCCGACCTGACCGGAAAATCCCTGCCGGACGAGGGCCGCGCCGCCGACCCCGATCAGGCGCAGGCGATCTATCATGGCAAACCCGCGGCCGTCGGCTGCAAGATCCGCATGTTCGCCTTTGGCAACATCGACGTCGAATTTCTGGAACCCGGCCCCGAGCCAAGCGCCTGGCGCGACCTGCTTCACGCGCGCGGCCCCGGCTGCCACCACATCGCCTTTCGCACCCGCAACCTGACCCAGAGCCACGCCTATCTCGAGGCCAAGGGCCACACCCTGGTGCAGCGCGGCGAGTTTGACGGCGGCCATGGGCGCTATGCCTATTACGACACGGTCAAGGATCTGGGCGCGATGATCGAACTGCTCGAGTTCAACACCGACATGCAGCGCCAACCCGAAAAGTGACACGCGCTCCCGTCGGCGGCGGCCCGCCCCGCCCGGCGCGACCTAACGCGATTGGGCCAGCGTCCAGTCCACCACGCCGGTCAGCATCGCCCCTGTGGCCGTGTCAAAGGCGGCGACCAGGTCCAGCGTGGCGGAACTGGGGGCCATGGCGGTGTGGTCAAAGCGGCGGCTGGCCACAAGGCGGCGGTCCTCTTCGCGCACCAGCGTCACGTTCAGCGCGACCCGCACCTGCGTGGCACTGACGCCCGGCGCCGGTGCCTCGGCCTGAAACGCGCCCAACTCCACCAGCAGCACATAATCCGGCGTCAGCCCCGCCGCATCGCGCCCAACCCGCCGGAACGCCCCGCTGCCTTGCAGTGACGCCACCAGCAGGTTTTGCACCAGCACCGGGGCCGGATCGACCCAGCGCGCCTTGGCCAGGTATTCGGCCTGCAACGGGTTGGGCAGGATCAGGATACGGTCCGTCGCCAGGGCCCCGCTCGAGGTGGGCAACTCCACCACCAGATGCCGCGCCGAGCTTTGCGTTTGCGCGTCAAAGACCAGCGGCGTCAGGGTATAGGCGTCCAGCGGCTCGGTCGCCTTGGTCAGGGCAGAGCACCCGGCCAGCAGGGTCAGGGCGGCAATCCACAGGGTGCGACGCAGGGGCAATCGGGTCATCATCGGCCTCATCTGTTGTATTCGGGGGTGCGGTTGCCCAGAAAGAACCGCGCCGGGTCGCGCCTTATCTGGGCGGTCAAACTGGTCAGGTCCGCGATCAGCCGCGCCGCCGGTCCCGCCAGATCGGCAATCTGCGGCAGGCCCTTGACGGCAAACGCGTCAACATGGTCGAGCGCGGTGCGCGCATCGGCCACGGCCCGGCGCAGATCGGCAATCGCCGCGCGGGTATCACTGATCGCCCCGTCGGCGTTGTCGGTCACCCCCTCCAGCCCTGCGGAAAAGGCGGCAAAGCGGTCGGCCGCGGCGGTCAGGCTGGCCGAGGTCGTGCTCAGATCATCCACCATGACCGACAGCTTTTCCGACGACGCATCCAGATTGGCCAGAATGCGCGTCACATGCGCGGCGTTTTCCGCCGTGGTGAACCGCCCGATGCCATCCAGCACGACCTGCGTTTGTTTCAGCACATCGGGCGCCCCCTCCAGCAGGGTCTGCACGGGCGACGCCTTGGACGGGATTTCCGCCACCCCGATCTCGGGGTCAATCGCCAGCCGCTCGGCATCGGCCAGACCGCCCTCCAGCCCGACAAAGGCCACCCCCGTCACCCCCTGCGACGACAGCGTCGCCTGCGTGCCTTGCCGCACCGGCGTGGTCGCGGCGACCTCGATCCGGACACGCACAAGCGACGGGTTGGCGCGGTCCAGCCTGATGGACAACACCTCTCCCACATCGACCCCGTTGAACCGCACCGGGCTGGATTGCCCCAGGCCCGACACCTGATCGAACAGGATGTCATATTGGGTATAGCGTTGGTTGATCTGCACCTTGGCCAGCCACAGGAAAAACCCCAGCCCCGCCAGAATGGCCAGCAGGGTAAAGGCCCCGATCACGACATAGCCCGCCTTGGTCTCCATGCCCTACTCCACCAATGCCGCATGGGCGCGCGGCCCGTGAAAATAGGAATGCACCCAAGGGTCCGTCTCGTCCCGCATCTGCGCCATCGTGCCTGTCACCAGAACGCGGCGCTGCGCCAGAACGGCAATCCGGTCACAGGTCGCGTGCAGCGTGTCCAGGTCATGCGTCACCAGAAAAACCGACAACCCCATCGCCCGCTGCAACGTCGTGATCAGCGTGTCAAACTCCGAGGCCGCAATCGGGTCCAGCCCCGCCGTCGGCTCGTCCAGCAGCAAGATTTCGGGGTCCAACGCCAACGCCCGCGCCAGCCCCGCCCGCTTGCGCATCCCCCCCGACAGATCGGACGGATACAGACCCCCCGCCTTGGCCGGCAACCCCACCATCGCCAGCTTCAGATCGGCAAGTGCCCGCCGCAGCGCGGCCGTCAGGTTGCCCTGCATCTTCAATGGCACCTCGACATTCTCGCGCACGGTCAGCGCCGAAAACAGCGCGCCGTCCTGAAACATCACACCCCAGCGCGCCCTCCCGGCACCCGGCAGCACGGTCACTGTCCCGGCGCTGGGCCGTTGCAGCCCCACAATGCTGCGCAGCAAAACCGATTTCCCCGACCCGGACGCCCCCACCACGCCCAGCACCTCGCCCCGCATCAGGTCGATGTCCAGCCCGTCATGGATCACCGCCTTGCCAAACCGGTTGACCAACCCCCGCACCTGAATCACCGCCTCATCCATCACAATCCCGCCGCCGCGAAAAAGATCGAAAACGTCGCATCCGCCAAGATCACCATAAAGATCGCCTGCACCACCGCCCGCGACGTCAACTGCCCCAGCGATTCCGCGTTGCCCTGCACCCGCATCCCCTGAAAACAGCCGATCACCCCGATGATCACGGCAAAGAACGGCGCCTTGACCAGGCCCACCACAAAATGGCTGACATCCACATCCAGCAGCCGCGTGCGGTACATGCCCGGCGAAATGCCCAGCTCGAACCAGGCCATCAGCATCCCGCCCAGCAGGCCCGCCAGATCGGCAATCAATCCCAACACCGGCAACATCAGCAGCAGCGCCAACACCCGTGGCAACACCAGCACCTCGATCGGGTCCAGCCCCAGGGTGCGCATCGCGTCCACCTCTTCGCGCATCTTCATCGACCCGATGGCGGCGGTAAAGGCCGAGGCCGACCGCCCCGCCACGATGATCGCCGTCAGCAAAACCCCCAACTCGCGCAGGACTGAAATCGAGATCAGGTCCACCACATAGACTTCCGCCCCAAACTGGCGCAGCTGGTCGGCCCCCTGATAGGCAATCACGATCCCGATCAGGAATGACATCAGCGCCACGATCGGCACCGCGTTCAGCCCGACCTGCTGCATCTGAAACACCGTCGACGTCAGCCGCAGCCGCCACGGGCGCAGCATCGTCAGACCAAGGCAGGCCACCACCTGGCCGAAAAACCCGGTGATCTGCGCCAGACCCGCCAGCCCCGCCGCCGTGGCGCGGCCCAGCCGGTTGACCCGTTCGATCATCTCGATGTGGCGGGGGGTGCGGGGCGGGCGCGCCTCGGGCGGCAGCACGGCCTGAACGGCCTGCAACAAAACCTCGTGCACAGGGCTGGCCCCGATCAGCCGCGCCCCGTTGCGCCGTGCAGTGGACAGGATCAGCCACGCCCCCGCCGTATCCAGCGCCGTCACGCCCGACAGGTCCATCACCCGCGCCTTGCCCAAGCCCGATTGCAGCGCAGCAATATGCTGCACCACAAAATCACCCTCCAGCCGCAGCGCGGCAGGGTCAGCGTCGGGAAGTATTGGCAAAGGCGTCCTCAGCGCGGAGTCACAGGGCTAAACGCAAGATATGGCGCCCCGGTTCCGTTTCAGTGCAAATGGTTCTGCGAATGGCGCAGCTTCCTGTTCGAGGGCAGCGCAGACATCGCGTCATGGGCCTTGACCACCATCGCGCCCAGCGTGTCCATGCAATAGGGTTTGGACAGGAAATGCGCCTCGCGGAACTCCTCGTTCAGACCCGAAGGGCCATAGCCGCTGGCAAAAATCACCGCCACGCCCCGCCTGCGCAGCACTTGCGCCACCGGAAAGGACGTCAAGCCGCGCAAATTGATGTCCAGGATCGCCATGTCGATGGGTTCGGTCCGGGCAATGGCCAAGGCGCTTTCCAGCCGGTTTTCCGAAGCGACGACGATATGGCCCAGATCTGCCAGCATGTCTGCCAGTTCCATAAGCACAAGCACTTCGTCATCGACGATCAGAATCCTCAGCCCCACCAAAGGGGTATCCCGCATAGCACCATCCTTTGTTCAGTATATTTGCGGCAAAGGAGCGTCCAGCACGCAGACCAACCCCGTAACCCGATACTCAACGCGCACCGCACCACTAAGTTCCATGGGCAAGACCCGCTCGATCAGACTGGAGCCAAAGCCATGATGATCGGGCGTGGTCACGGCCGGCCCGCCCCGTTCGGTCCAAGTCCACACCAGACGCGACTTGCCGGGCGGCCCCGCCACGGTCCAGGCGATGTCCACCCGCCCGTCAGGCACCGACAGGGCGCCATATTTGGCCGCATTGGTGCACAACTCGTGCAGCGCCAAACTGAACGTCACCGCCGCCTGCGGTATCAGCGTCACGAAGGGCCCGCTGACGCTGAACCGGTCCGGCTCGCTCATATAGGGTTCAATCGTCGCATCCACCACACTGGCCAGATCGGTGCCCTGCCAATCGGTGCCCATGACCAGATCATGCGCCCGGCCAAAGGCCGCCAGCCGGGCCCCGATGGCCGTGCGCGCGTCGGCCAATGTCACATTGCCGCGCAGCGTCTGCGACGAGATGGCCTGCACCACGGCCAGCGAATTCTTGACCCGGTGGTTCAACTCGTTCACCAGCGTTTCGCGGCGCTGTTCGGCGGCCCGGCGTTCGGTGATGTCGCGCATGATGCTGGACGCGGCCAGCAGCACGCCCCCCGCATCGCGCAGCGGCGATTCGGTGACCGCAACCCAGACCGAACTGCCATCCATGCGCCGGCGCTGCTGTTCAAAATGCAGCGTCCCGCCGCCGGCCTGGAAATGTTCCAGCCAATCGGGCGCCGTGACCGGGCTTGAAGGTTCCTTCAGAATGGACATCGGCTGACCAACAATCTCGGCGGCAGTATAGCCGAACAGCAGTTCCGCCCCCTTGTTCCAGCTGGTTATGTGTCCGGCCACGTCCATGCTGATGATCGCATCCTGCGAACTGTCGACAATGGCCGCCAGACGCCGCGCCGACACCTCGCCCAGCCGCTCTTCGGTCAGGTCCTGAATGCCCAGCAGGATCAGGCTGGGCCGCCCGCCCTCGCGCACCAGCTTGCGGCCGTTGATCACCAGCTGGCGCAGCCCGATGTCGGGAAAGGCCTGCACGAATTCGGCATCGTTGAACGCATCGCCGGTCCGGACCAGATCCGCAATCAGCGCATTCAGACGCGGCGAACTCCACTCGCCCTCCGCCAGATCCGTCGCGGGTTGCCCGACCACCGCCGCCTCGGTCACCCCGAACAGCCGTTCCAGCGCCGGGTTGACCGAAATCACCCGCAACGCGTCATCCATCACCAGCAAAGGCTGGCGCATGGTCTCCACGATGGCCTGCGAAAAGATCCGCGCCTCGGTGTTGGCGGCACGGGCCAGAACGCTCTCGGTCACATCCACAAAGGTGATCACAACCCCCGCGATGCGGTTGTCCAGCGTGCGATACGGCAGCATCCGCCGCATATACCACCGCCCCGACGTGCTGCGCACCTCGGTCTCCAGCACCTGCAACTTCTGCAAGACCTTTTCGGCATCGGCCAGCAGATCGTCATCGACAAACTTCAGGGCAAAATGCTGCAAGGGGCGGCCAATGTCGCCCGGCAGAAAATCGAACAACACCCGCGTGCCGGGCGCGAACCACTTGATGCACAGCTTGGTGTCTATGAACAGCGTGGCCGATTCAGTGCCGGCCAGCAGGTTGTTCAGGTCGTTGGTGCTGTCCTCCAGATCGCGGATGTTGGCCTGCAACTGGCTGTTGACGGTGTGCAGTTCCTCGTTGAACGACTGCATCTCCTCCTTCGAGGTTTCCATCTCCTCATTCGTCGATTGCAACTCTTCGTTCATCGACGTCGCCTCTTCGTTCGCCGCCTTCAACTCCTCGTTCGCGGTCTCCAGGTTTTCGATCGTGTTGTGCAATTCAAACCGCAGCGCCGCCAGTTCCTCGCGCAGCATGGTTTCCTGTGACAGGTTGACGGACGGCGGCCGGGGCAAAGACGTGGCCCCCGCGGCAATGCTGGCAAAGCTGATCAGGATATGCCCCTTGCCCAGGCCGCCAATCGGCGACACGTTCACGCTGATCCGGCTTTCGCCGGTGGCCTGCGGCAAGACCGCCTCGAAACTGACATCGCACATGTCGGCCCGCGCCCGGCGCACGGCACTGCGCAGCGGCGTCTCCAGCCCGTCACGGGCCATCGCGAACAAATCGCTGGACGGCTCACCCGTCGGCTGTTCCAGAAAGGCGCTGGTGGACCCGTGGAAATAGGTCACGTGCGACGCCGCGTCGATCATCACCGCCGCCGGGGCAAACCGGTCCAACAGCGCCCGCCGCGCCAGTTCGGCCGCCGGAACATTGGGCACAAGCGGCGTCGGCGGCCGGTCTTGCGCGCTTTCGGGGGCCTCCACCTTGAGCCCGCGCAGCACCGGAAAGTTCATTATGTCCAGCCGCGTCGCGCCCAGACGGCGGTAGATGCGCCATTTCTTCGACAGCGCCTCGAACACCCCGCCATGCCGGCCCACCGTTTCGGTATTGCCCAGCATCAACGCGCCATCCTGTTCCAGCGCGAAATGGAACAGCGCAATCACGCCCTGCTGCGTCTCGGGCTCCAGATAGATCAGCAGATTGCGGCAGGTGATCAGGTCTAGATGCGAAAACGGCGGATCGCGCAGCAGGTTTTGCGGCGCAAAGATCACCATCGAGCGCAGCTCTTTCTTGATCCGGTAAATCGAATCCTCACCGTCAAAGAACCGCCGCTGCCGCAGGGCGCCCAGCCCCGCGATCGCCGCCACCGGATAGGCCGCTTCGCGCGCATAGTTCAGGTTGTCTTCGCGCGCATCGGTGGCAAATATCTTGACATCGAACGCCTTGCCCGCCACTGCCGCCTGCTCGGCAATCAGCATGGCCAGGGTAAAGGCCTCTTCCCCCGTCGAACAGCCCGGCACCCAGGCCCGGATCGTGTCTCCGTTTTCCTTGCCGGCCACCATGGGGGCAATCACCAATTCACACAGCGTCCTCCAGGCCTCGGGATCGCGGAAGAAACTGGTGACGTTGATCAGCAGGTCGCGGATCAAGATCGCGACCTCCTGCGGATCGGTGCGCAACTGCTCCAGATAGGCGTCCAGCGTCACGATGTTGCGCAGGCCCAGACGGCGCTGGATGCGGCGTTGCAGCGTGCTGCGGCGGTAATCGGCAAAGTTGTGCCCGGTGCGGGTGCGCAACACCGTCAGGACCTGGTCGATCAGCGGTTGCGCCTCGGTATCGGACGTGGCCCCCCCCGTCGGCGAGGCGATGTAGGCGTTGCTGAAATACCGCCCCAGGACCTCGGGCATCGCCCCCGGCGCCAGCACATGGTCTGCCATGCCTGCCGCAATCGCACTGCGCGGCATTCCGTCATACTTGGCCGTGGACGGGTCTTGCACCAGGATCAAGCCACCCGCCGCCCGCACCTCCTTCAACCCGTCCGTGCCATTGCTGCCCGTGCCCGACAGGACAATCGCAATCACCCGCTCCCCCTGATCGGCGGCCAGCGACCGAAACAGCACATCCACCGGGTGGCGATGCCCGCGCTTTTCGCTGGGCTTGCTCAGGTGCAGCACCCCGGCCGCCACCGTCAAATCGTAATCGGGTGCAATGACATAGACGTGGTTTGGTTCGATCGGCATCTTGTCCAGGACCTGCACCACCGGCATCTGGGTGTGGGCGGACAAAACCTGCGCCATGTGGCTTTGCCGTGTCGGGTCCAGGTGCAAAACCACCACGAACGCCGCCCCGCTGTCCGCCGGCATCTCGTCAAAAAACTCGCTATACGCCTCAACCCCGCCGGCCGAGGCGCCCATGCCCACCACCAGGCATTGCGGGTCCACCGCCTCTGCAGCGCCCGAATTCGGCAGTTCTAGGTTGTCGTTCATCGAGTGGCCTTGTGTTGCTGAAGCGGATCAGGTTCGACCCAAGGTGGATCGAACTTAATCCAGGACAGACAAGCCGTTGGTTATATTGCGTATCGCCTTTTATCAGGTGACCCTGATCAAAAGCAATATACTCTAAGGCCGCGGTTTGCCCAATGGTTCGTGGCGGCAAGCAATCGCATTTGACTGTCCAGTCTGCATGGTCGCAACCCATGCCTTCTGATCAGTCGCCGCTCCATGAGAACGGGGCCTCGACGCAAGCGCGCCAAGGCCCCCAGGGGCAGTCCACCAGACCGGGGGGTGAACGAGGGAGCTCATCGGCCTGACACCCAGACAACGCGGAAACCCGGCAATTGGTTCCCGTCAGGCCGTCAATCAATTCCCGCCGCCCGCCGCCAGACCGGCTTGACCACCTCCAACACCACCAGCACGCCAAAGGCGGCCAGCGGCGGCAGCGCCAGCCATGCGCCCGGCAGCGCGGCAAAGTCGAATACCCCCTGCGCCCAAGGCCAGAACAACGCCGCCGACAGCGTGGCCAGCACGATCACCATCACCACCGCCAGCGCCCGGTTGGGCCGCAAGATCGCCTTGACCACCGACGAGGATGTCGCCCGGTCCACAAAGATCAGCGCCACAATGCCCAGCACCAGCGCGGTGAAACTCAGCGCCCGCGTCTGCTCCTCCGACAGGCCGTAGTGCGGCGCAAACCACGCCACCGCCCCCACCATCAGCAGCACCAACGCCCCCTGAAACAGGCTCCACACCACGGTCGGGCCAGAAAACAACGGCTCCAGCGCCGGACGCGGCTTGCGGCGCATCAGCCCCCGCTCGGCCTTTTCGGCCTCGAACACCAGCGAACACACCGGGTCGATCACCATTTCCAGAAAGGCAATGTGAATGGGGCCCAGCAACAACGGCATCCCAAACAGCAGCGGCATCAACGCCATCCCCGCAATCGGCACATGCACCGCCAAAATGAAACTCATCGCCTTGCGCAGGTTGTCATATATCCGCCGCCCCAGCCGGATCGTCGTGACGATCGACCCGAAATCATCGTCCAGCAACATCATCGACGCCGCCTCGCGCGCCACATCCGTGCCCCGCCCGCCCATCGCAATCCCGATATGGGCGGCCTTCAACGAGGGCGCATCATTCACGCCGTCCCCCGTCATGGCGACCACATCACCCCCCGCCTTGAACGCCAGCACGATGCGCAGCTTTTGTTCGGGCTGGATGCGGGCAAAAATGCTGGTGGTCTTCACCGCCTCGGCCAGGTCCTCATCCGACATCGCGGCCATGTCCGGCCCGGTGATCACCCGGTTGCCCTCCAGCCCCGCATCCGCCGCAATCGCCCGCGCCGTGGCCGGATAGTCGCCGGTGATCATCACCACCTTGATCCCCGCCGCCCGACACTCCGCCACCGCCGCTGGAACCTCCTGCCGCAACGGGTCCGCCAGCCCCACCAACCCCTCGAACCGAAAGGCGAACCCGGTCTGCGCCTGTGGCAACTCATCCACCGCCGCAATCGCCACCCCCAGCACCCGCAACCCCTGTTCGGCCATCTGGTTGACCTGCGCCATCATCGCGGCCCGGGCGCTAGCATCCATATGACACAGCTCCGCAATCGCCTCGGGGGCCCCCTTGGCTGCCGCAACCCGCACCTCGCCCGCCTGCCAGACCTGCGTCATCGCCAGCAACCCATCGGTCAGCGGATAGGACCGGATCAGCTTTTGCCCCTTGTCCAGCCCATGCAGCGCATGAAACGCCTTTTCCATCGGGTCAAACGGCTGCGGGGCCGAGGCCATCGTGCCCACCTCGGCCAGCGCCAGAAACGGGTCCACCAGCGCCCCGCCCATCGTCAGCGCCTGGCCCTCCGGCAGCCGCAACTGCACCACTTTCATGCGGTTTTCGGTCAGCGTGCCGGTCTTGTCCGTGCACAGAACCGACGCCGCCCCCAGCGTCTCGATCGCACTCGCCCGCCGCGTCAGCACCCGCGCCTTGGAAATGCGCCACGCCCCCATCGCCATGAACACGGCCAGAACCATGGGGAACTCCTCGGGCAGCATCGACATGCCCACCGCAATCCCCGCCAGCACCGCCTGCAACCAGTCGCCCCGCAGCAGGCCATACAGGCCCACCACCGCCAGACTGACCGCCCCCCCCGTCAGCGCCAGCACCATCACCAACCGCCGGATCTGGCGCTGCAAATGCGGCGTTTCCGTCTCCAACTCGGCCAGCGAAGCACCAATGCGCCCCAATTCCGTGCGCGCCCCCGTCGCAGTAACCTCGGCCACCCCGGTCCCCCGCACGATCAGCGACCCCGAAAACACCTGCGCCAAGTCCTCACCCCCGGCCCGCTGCACCGCGCCGGCCGCCCCGGCCCGCTTGCGCACCGCCACCGCCTCACCCGTCAACAGCGATTCGTCCGCCGACAGCCCGTTCGCGGTGATCAGCAGCGCATCCGCCGGCACCCGGTCCCCCTCGGACAGGGCAATCAGATCGCCCACCACCACCTCGCGCCCGGCAATCCGCACCCGCTGCCCGTCGCGGATCACCAGCGCACGCGGGCTGGTCAGGTCGCGCAACGCCTCCATCACCCGCTCGGTCCGCGCCTCCTGCACCACGGTGATGCCGATGGACAGACAGGCAAACACCAGCAGGATCACCGCCTCCTCCAGATCGCCCAGCAGCAGATACACCACCCCGCCCGCCAGCAGCAGCGCCAGCATCGGCTCCCGCAACACCTCCAGCACGATCCGCAGGGCCGACCGCGAATGGGTCTGCGGCAACTCGTTGGCCCCGTCGGCGGCCAGCCGTCGGGCGGCTTCGGCCTGGGTCAGGCCCGAAAGGGTGGCAGGTTCGGCGGTCATGGCGGACTTTCACATCGGGGCGATATCAGGATCGCCGGCTCAACCCACCCTGTGACCAAGGAATTTCACCGCGCCTTGATCTGTGTCAGACGGCCTCTGGCAATTCTGGTCCATGCTGTTGCCCATTGCCCCGGACGTTGCGGGCTGTCACCGGTGGCTCATGGCACAAAACCGCATCCTCCTGGCCCTTCTGGCCATCGTCTCGCTTGCCTTCGCCTGGGTGCTGTGGCCGCTGTTCGGCGCGCTGTTCTGGGCCGTGGTCTTTGTGATCGTGCTGGACCCCTTGTCCCACCGCGTGACCCAGGCCGTCGGTCCGCGCCCCAACCTGTCCGCGCTGCTGATGGTCCTTGGCTTTTTGCTGCTGATCATCCTGCCCACCCTTCTGATCCTGTCCGCCGTGGTGTCCGAGGCGACGGGCCTGATCACCTCGGTCCAATCGGGCGAGGTTGACGTGAACCAGATGTTCGAAAGCACGCTGAACGCCCTGCCCACCTGGACCAAGGCCGTCCTGCAACGTGTCGGCCTTGATGATCTGTCCGCCGTGCAGGAGTCTGTCGTCACCTCGGTCGGCGAATGGCTGACGGCGAACGCGCCCAGCCTGCTGACCTTTGGCCAGAACACCGCCGCCTTTGTCGTGTCGCTGGGGGTGATGCTGTATCTGATGTTCTTTCTGTTCCGCGATGACGAGGCTCTGCTGGCCCGCCTGAAATCGGCCATCCCGATGGAGCGGGGGATGCTGGACGATCTGCTGAACACCTTCACCCGCGTCGTGCGCGCCACCGTGCGCGGCGACATTCTGGTGGCCTTGCTGCAAGGCGGCCTTGGGGGGCTGGGGTTCTGGTTTCTGGGCATCAACGGCGTCTTGCTGTGGACCGTGCTGATGTCGGTCCTGTCGCTGTTCCCGCTGTTCGGGGCCGCCCTGGTCTGGGGGCCGGTGGCGCTGTATCTTCTGGCCAATGGCTCGGTCTGGCAGGGGGTCTTCCTGATCATCTACGGCGTCGTGGTGATCGGCCTGGTCGACAACATCGTCCGCCCCTGGCTGGTGGGTCAGGCCACCCGGATGCCCGATTACATCGTGCTGATCTCCACCCTGGGCGGCATCGCCACCTTTGGCTTGCAGGGGTTCATCACCGGCCCCGTCGTCGCCGCGATGTTCATCGCCGTCTGGACCACCTTTCTGGGCCAAACCGACCCCTGATGCGTCTGGCCCCGCCCGCCGTTTCAGCGTAAAGCGCCGGGGTCCAACCCCCGAAAGCCGCCATGTTCATCGCCACCCTGCTGACCAACCCCCCCCGCCCGACCCTTGACCGCACCAAAGTGGAAAGCCTGCGCAACGCCTGGGGCGGCGGCGATGCCGTCTGGCTCGACCCCGGCATTGCCGCCGAGTTTCCACTGGAAATCATGCCGCTGAACCTGTGGGACGTCTGGGCAGGCCTTCAGGGCCTGTCGGTGGACCTGATCGTGCAACCCGCCGCCGGACGGCGCAAGCACCTGCTGCTGGCCGACATGGACAGCACCATGATCCAGCAGGAATGCATCGACGAACTGGCCGATGTGGCAGGCTTTGGCCCCCGCGTCGCCACCATCACCGCCCGCGCCATGAATGGCGAGCTGGATTTCGAGGATGCCCTGCGCGAACGCGTCGCCCTGCTGCGCGACCTGCCCGTTTCGGTGATCGACGACGTGATCGCCACCCGCATCACCCTCATGCCCGGCGGCCCCGCCCTGCTGGCCACGATGAAGGCAAACGGCGCCCATGCCGCCCTCGTCTCGGGCGGCTTCACCGATTTCACCGCCCGCATCGCCGCGACCCTGGGCTTTGACGAACACCGCGCCAACACCCTGCTGGCCGAAAACGGCCTCTTGACCGGGCAGGTGGCGCACCCGATCCTCGGAAAACAGGCCAAGGTCCAGGCCCTGCACGACATCACCACCCGCCTGAACCTGACCCCGCAGGATGTGCTGGCCGTCGGCGACGGCGCGAATGATCTGGGGATGCTGGCCCTCGCCGGAACCGGCGTCGCCCTGCACGCCAAACCCGCCGTCGCCGCCCAATGCACGGTCCGCGTCAACCACGGCGACCTGACCGCGCTCCTCTACCTGCAAGGCTATTCCAGGCCCGAGTTTGCCGCATGATCATCCGCGCCGCCACCCCCGCCGATGCCTTCGCCATGGCGCAGGTCCTGAACCGCATCATCGCCCTCGGCGGCACCACCGCCCATGAAACCGCCAAATCGGTCCAGCAGGTGCTGGACGATTACATCACCGGCCCCGATGTCCTGTCCTGCGTCGTGGCGCTGGACGAGGATCAGGTGATCGGCTGGCAATCCGTCGGCCGCTGGCAGGACGAGGCGCATATCGGCACCTTCGTCACCCCCGACATTCAGGCCCGGGGGGCAGGGGCCGCCATGTTCGCCCTGACTTGCGATACCGTGCAAAAGGCCGGGGTGCCCTATCTCATCGCCTCGATCCGGGCCGACAATGAACCCGGCCTGCGCTATTACGCCCGGATGGGCTTTGTCGATTTCGCGTCCGAGCCGCATTTCGCCCTGTCCACCGGTCAGATCGTGGGCCGCATCCACCGCCGCTTTGATGTGGTTTGAGGTCGCCCCCCACCTTGTCGCCCTGCTGATCGGCGCGGCCTTTCTGGCAGGGTTTGTCGATGCGATCGCGGGCGGCGGCGGGCTCATCACCGTGCCCATGCTGCTGCTGGCCGGGGCCTCGCCCCTGCAAGCCCTGGCCACCAACAAACTGCAAGGCACCTTTGGCGCGGCCACGGCCCTTGTCAGCTATGCCCGCGCCGGTCAGGTGCGCCCGTCCGACCAGTTGGGCATGGCGCTGATTTCTGCGCTGGCCGGGGCAGGGGGGGCGCTGATCGCCCACCTGATCCCGGTTGCCGCGCTGCGCCTGATGATGCCCGTGGTGCTGGTCGGCATCGCCTTGTTCTTCGCACTGAAACCCGGCCTGACCGACACGGCCCGACCCCGCCGCATCCCGGTTGCTGCCTTCAGCTTTGCCGTCGTGCCGCTGATCGCCGCCTATGACGGCTTTTTCGGCCCCGGCACCGGGTCATTCTTCATGATGGCCTTTGTGCTGCTGGCCGGGTTCGGGGTGTTGCAGGCCACCGCCCATACCAAGATGCTGAACTTTGCCTCCAACGCCGGATCGCTGGCCGTGTTTGCGACCACGGGGGCCACCTGGTGGGTGGTCGGTCTGGCGATGGCGGCGGCGCAGGTTCTGGGCGCCGCCTTGGGTGCGCGGCTGGCCGTGCGGGTCGGCGCCCGCGTGATCAAGCCCCTGCTGGTCGCAACCACCAGCGCCATGGCCCTGCGCCTGCTGTGGCAATCCTGACCTTTCAGCGCGGTTGCGCGGCAAGGCATCGGCTCATGGCCGTCCTGCCACCCTCGGCGAAATGGCGCAGACAGCCCGCAATTCCCGTTGTCAGGTGAATGCCCGTTTGGCAAGCTGACCTCACCCCGTTCCGGAGCCCCAATGCCCGCTTTCCCCCGCCTCTTGCCCGACCCTCTGCTCTGGATCGTGGCGCTGTCGCTGGTGGCGCTTGGGCTCTTGCTGTGGGGCA